>NZ_SMKP01000345.1:0-4147 GCF_004349015.1 Nonomuraea diastatica | reverse complement strand
CCCCGCGCTCCTCGGTGGCGGTGGCGGTGGCGGGGCCGGGCTGGATGCGGCACCCGCTGAGGTCCACGTGCGACCGGCCGATCGTGATCTTTTTCGGATGGGGGACGATCCAGTCCAGGGCATGCATTGTGGGAACGATACCGGATACAATCTCGCCCCGTGAGCGAGGATGTGACCGAAGTTTTGCCCGGGGTGTTCCGAATTTTGGACACCTGCCACGTCTATGTCATCGCGGCTCCCGCCCAGCCGGGAGCGGAACGCACCGGGATCGCCATCGACTTCGGCTCCGGCCGTGTGCTGGACCTGCTGGAGGAGCTCGGCCTCGACCGGCTCACCGATGTTCTCATGACACACCACCACCGTGACCAGGCACAAGGCCTGGCCAAGGCGGTGGAGGCGGGCGTGGCCGTGCACGTGCCGCCGGTCGAGCGCGACCTGTTCGAGAAGGTCGGCGAGATGTGGCAGGGGCGGCGCATCAGCAACGACTACGACCTGCGCGACGACCGGTTCTCGTTGCTGGAGCCGGTGCGGGTGGACGGCGTGGTGCCCGAATACCGCACGGCCCGCTACGGCGGTGTGGACGTCCGCGTCCTGCCCACGCCCGGTCACACTCCCGGCTCCGTCAGCTACCTGGTGGAGGCCGGCGGCACGAAGGCGGCCTTCACCGGCGACCTGATCTACGCGCCGGGAAAGGTGTGGTCGCTGGCCGCCACCCAGTGGTCCTACACCGAGAACGAAGGCCCCGCGATGGTCGTCCTGAGCTCCGAGCTGCTCCAGCGGGAGGAGCTCGGCGTGCTGCTGCCCTCGCACGGCGAGCCGATGACCGATCCCGCGGACGCGCTCGCACGGCTGTCCACGGCCATGCAGCGCTACGTCGACTTCCGCCGCCCGCACCCCTGGAACGTGCGCGGGCTGCTGGCCGAGCCGTTCATCGAGGTCACCCCCCACCTGCTGATGAACAGGAGCAGCCAGTCCTACAGCTATGTCCTGCTGTCGGAGTCGGGCGCGGCCATGGTGTTCGACTTCGGCTACGACATGTGCACCGGCCTGGTGCACAGCACCGCGCGCGAGGCCCGCCGGCCGTGGCTGGCGTCGCTGCCCGCGCTGCGCGAGCTCCACGGCGTCACCGATGTCGAGGTGGCGCTGCCCACCCACTACCACGACGATCACGTGGCGGGCATGCCCCTGCTGCGCGACGTCGAGGGCACCGAGATCTGGGCGCCGTCCCACATCGCCCCGATCCTGGCCACGCCGCTCCACCACGACCTGCCCTGCCAGTGGTTCGACCCGATCCCCGCCGACCGGGTGCTGGGGCTGGGGGAGACGGTGCGGTGGCACGAGTACGAGATCACGGTGCACGACCTGCCGGGGCACACGCTGTTCGCGGCGGCGTACGAGTTCGAGGTGGACGGGCACCGGGTCCTGGTCACCGGCGACCAGCAGGACGGGAGCGGCATCCCGGGGGAGCGCCAGGAGATCCTGAACTTCCAGTACAAGAACAGGTTCAGGATCGAGGACTACCGCAAGAGCGCCGCGCTCTACCGGCGGCTCCGCCCCGACCTCATGGTCAGCGGCCACTGGCGGCCCCGCTGGGTGGACGACGCCTACCTGCGCATGCTCACCGAGCGCGGCGAGGAGCTCGTCGCCCTCCACCACGACCTGCTCCCGCTCGACCGGCTCGATGTGGGGGCCGACACGGTGTTGTGCCGCCTGACCCCTTACTATTCGAGCGTCCCCGCCGGGGGCGAGATCACGCTGACGGCCACGGTGCGCAACCCCTGGCCGGACAAGGCGACGGTCACCGTGGAGCCGGTGGTTCCGCCGGGCTGGCGCCGCGAAGCCGGGCCTTCGACGCTAAGGCTGGACGGAGGGGGTATGGATCAGGTGCGTCTCCGTCTGCGCGCGGGCGCCGCGCCGCGGCGCCGCGTACGCCTCGCCGTCGACGTGACCATCGGCGATCTGCGCCTCGGGCAGCACGCGGAAGCGCTGGCCGACGTGGTCGAGGAAGGGAATCGATGACCGTAGAGCGGCGTCCGTCCCCCAGCCGTTCGCGGCGTCCCACGATCAAGGACGTCGCGGAGGCCGCCGGCGTCTCGCGCTCCACCGTCTCCCGGGCGCTGACCGGCCGCGGCTACGCGGCCAGCGACGTGCGCGAGCGGGTGCTCCGGGCGGCGGCCGAGCTCGGCTACGTGCCCGACGTGATGGCCCGCACGCTCAAACAGCAGGTGAGCAGATCCGTCGGCGTCCTGGTGAGCGACCTGCGCAACCCGTTCTACGCGGAGCTGGCCGCGGGGGCCAGCAGGGAGGCCCGCGAGCGCGGCTACACGATGGTCCTGGCGGACACGAGCCTGTCGGCCGAGGCGGAGAGCGAGGCCGCGGAGGCGCTCGTGGCGCTCCGGGTGGCCGGCGTGGTCGTGACGCCCAACTCCTCGGCCGTCTCCACCTACCTGAGCGCCCACGGCATCCCGGTCGTCGAGGTCGACCGGCAGTTCGCGGCGGGCTCGACCGACGGCGTCGTGGTCGGCAACCGCGTCGGCGCCCGCACGGCCACCTCCCACCTGGTCGAGCTGGGTCACCGCCGGATCGCGCTGTTCATCGACGAGACCGACTGGACCACCGGTTACGAGCGCTACCAGGGCTATCTCGAAGCGCTCGCGGCCGGCGGCATCAAGGTCGAGCCCGAGCTGGTCGTCTCGTCGGGCTGGGACGTCGCCGACTCCAGGCGCAGGGCGCTCGACATGCTGCGCGGGCCCGATCGGCCCACGGCCGTCTTCGCGGCCAACAACGTGCTCGCCGAGGGCGTCTGGCGGGCGATCGGCGAGCTGGGGCTGCGGGCGCCCGGCGACATCAGCCTCGTGGCCTTCGACGACGCGCCCTGGATGAGCATGGTCTCGCCCACGGTCAGCGCGGTCTCGCAGAACACGTACGGTCTCGGCGCGACCGCCGTACGCCGGTTGTCGGAGCGGATCGAGATGCCCGAGGCCGACTCGGTCACCACGGTGCTCAACGTGCGGCTGATCAGCCGCGAGTCCACCGCACCGCCCCCCGAGATCTGACATTTCGGCATATGCCGCGTTGACCCGTGGGGAAAGGTCGCCCTAGGATCCCGTGTGGGAACGATGTCACAGTCCTGGTGCGGCGCCCGTTCCCGTCGGAGGCCCAATGGAGCACGATCTTCCCCCTGTTCTGTCGCTGGACGTCGGCGGCACCAAACTCGCCGCGGGCGTCGTCACCGGCGACGGCCGGATCCATGGCTGGCAACTCACCCCCACCCTGAGGGACGAGGGGCCGCGGCGGGTGTTGTCCAGGCTGTTCGACCTGGGCAGGAAGGCCATCGCCGAGGCGGGCGTGCCCCACGTGGCGGCCGTCGGCATCTCCTGCGGCGGACCGCTCGACGCGGCGGCCGGCGTGCTGGAGTGCCCGCCGCACCTGCCCGGGTGGATCGACATCCCGATCGGCGCGATGGCGACGGAGGCGTTCGGCGTCCCGTCCGCGCTTGAGAACGATGCCACGGCCGCCGCCCTGGGCGAATTCCGTCATGGCGCGGGCCGCGGCACGTCCACGATGCTCTACCTCACCGTGTCCACCGGCGTCGGCGGCGGCTCCGTCATCGGCGGGCGCCTGCACCGGGGCGCGGCCGGCAACGGCGGCGAGCTGGGCCACGTGATGGTCAGGCCCGGCGGGCGCACGTGCTCGTGCGGCCGGCTGGGCTGCCTGGAGGCGTACGCGTCCGGCACCTCCATCGCCGAGCGCGCCCGCGAGGCCATCGCCGCCGGGCGAGCCTCGTCCCTGTCCGCCATCGAGTTCCCGACGGCTGAGGACGTCTCCCTCGCGGCGGCCGCCGGTGACGCGCTCGCGAACGAGATCTGGGACGAGACCACAGGGGCGCTCGGCACCGCGATCACCGACCTGGTGAACGCCTTCGAGCCGGAACTCGTCGTCCTCGGCGGCGGCGTCACCCGTTCCGGCGCCCGGCTCCTCGGCCCCGTCGCCGCCGCCGTCGCCAGGGACGCCATGCCTCCCGCGGCCCGCGCCGCCCGCATCGAGCTCGCACAGCTCGGCGCGGGGGTGTGCGTGGTGGGCGCCGGAGCCGTCGCACACGACCTCGTCACAGGAAAGACCGATGCCTGACCTACCCCCGCTGACC
>NZ_SMKP01000344.1:0-4237 GCF_004349015.1 Nonomuraea diastatica | reverse complement strand
AGGTACGCAACACGTCGTGCCGGTCGATCACCGTCTGCAGTGCGGCGAGGAATCCGTCGAGGTTCTCCCGGGTGTCAATGGCCAGGAGGTTCGACAGCACGTAGACGTCGTGCTCCGGCGACATCAGATGGTGGAAGAGCATCCCCTCCTGCAACGGCGCCAGAGGGTAAATGTCCTGCACATTCGCGGTCCCGCCAGGGATCTGCGCGACGATCCGGTCGATCTGCTCCTGACTGAGGTCGACCAGCGGCAGCAACTCCGGCGTGATGACCGTGGTGTCCTCGGTGATCAGGTTGGCCGGGACCACGACCGCCTCAACAGGCGCGCTACTCACCGACTCGGCCAGCCCAGCCACCGTCGGTGCGGCAAACAGAGAACGCACATCACACGTGATCCCGCGCTCGCGCAGGCGTTCCACCAGCGACACCGCCAGCAGCGAATGCCCACCCAACGCGAAGAAATCATCGAACCGACCGACCCGCTCCACCCCCAGCAGCTCCGCCCACACCCCGGCGATCGCCTGCTCGATCTCCCCCTCCGGCTCCTGATAACCCATCCGCGCATACGCGTCACCGTCCGGAGCGGGCAGCGCCTTGCGGTCGACCTTGCCGTTCGGGGTCAAGGGCAGGGTCTCAAGAGCCACGAACGCAGCCGGAACCATGTAACCCGGCAGGTCAGCCGTAAGGCGTTCACGCAGGCCGGCCGCGCCGACGCCGTCGCCGACGTAATAGGCGACCAGGTCCCTGCTCACCACCGCCTGCGACACTCCCGGCACCCGCAGCAGAGCCGCCTCCACCTCACCAGGCTCCACCCGGAAACCACGGATCTTCACCTGGAAATCGTTACGACCCAGGAACTCAAGCGTCCCGCCCGGCAACCACCGACTTAGGTCACCCGTGCGATAGAGCCGACCCCCCACCTCCAAGGGATCAGGCACGAACCGAGCCGCCGTCAATTCCGCACGATCCAGATACCCATGCGCAGTGCCCAAACCGCCCAAATACAGCTCACCCACCACACCGACCGGCACCGGCCGCCCCCGGCCATCCAACAACCGCACGAACCGGCCCGCGACCGGCCGACCGATCGGAACACCCCCAGTCGGCGCCTGCCCGATGTCATGCATCACGGCGAACGTGGTCGTCTCGGTGGGGCCGTAACAGTGCAGCAGCCGCACCCGCCCGCCCTCAGCCAGCAGGCGGGCGAACGACGCCGGTTCGGCCCGCTCACCACCGGTCATCACACACCGCAGCCCCGCCAGCACATCAGGGATGGCCGCCACGTACCGGTCGAAGAGACGAGTGGTCAGAAACAGCACCGACACCGACGCCGCCTTCAGCAGCGCCCCGAACTCGCCCGCGTCGAGCACCTGCGACTCGCCGATCACCGCGATCCGGGCGCCGTTCAGCAGCGGCCCCCAAATCTCCCAGGTGGAGGCGTCGAACGCCGGATTCGCCGCGAACGCCACCACATCATCACCGGTCAGAGTCAGGAAACCGTTGTCGACCACGAGGGAGACGATGTTGGCGTGCGACACCACCACACCCTTGGGCGCGCCCGTCGAACCCGAGGTGTACATGACATAGGCTGCGTCCGACGCCGACACCGGCAGACCGGGATCGGTGGTGTCGACGCCGTTGAGAACATCGGCCAGGCCATCGAGCACCACGACCGGAACGGAGTCGGCAACGATCCGTGCTACCCGCGCCTCCGGGTAGCCCATGTCCACCGGCACGTAGACACCGCCGGCCTTCAAAATGCCCAGGAAGACGGCCACCAGCTCGGCACTACGCGGAGCACGCACCACCACCCGCGCACCCCGGATCACCCCCAGCTCGCGCAGCCGGTTCGCCACCCGGTTCGCCATCACATCCAGCTCGGCGTAAGTCCACTCACCGACCGCCACCGCACCCGGCGAACGCCGCACCTGCGCCGCGAACACCTCCGGCACACTCAACCCCACCGGCACCACCGGCACCACCGGCGACGGATGCCCGTACGCCACCACCTCACGCCGTTCGGCCTCCGACAGCACATCCAGCTCGGCGAGCGGACGATCGGCAGTGGCCAGCTCGGTGAGAGCCCGGCCGAGCAGCGCGCAGACACTGGCCGGGTCGATCGGGGCCCTCGTCTGAGCGGTGACCTTGAACTCGTCGCCACCGTCGTCGATCGACGCCACCAAGGGGTAGTTGGTGCGCTCCTGGCTGGACAGTGCCTCGACGCCCGGCCACGCCACGGTCTCGTCACCGCGGTCAAGGGTGTTGTGCCGGTAGTTCAGCAGGCTGGTGAACAGCGGGGTTCCGGAGGGCAAGCCGCTGCACCGCTGGGCCAGGCTCAACGGGGCGTGCTCGTGCCGGATCAGGCCGGTGAGCAGGCGATGCGCCTCTCGGACACCGGTGCCGACGGTGAGATCGGTGACGTCGAGCCGCACCGGCAGAGTGTTGATCGAGGCTCCGACACCACGGCGGCTGCCCGCGTCACCCTGCATACGCCCGAACAGCACCGTGCCGAACACCACATCATCACGACCGCTCAGCCGGGCCACCACCAGCGCCCACGCCAGGTGGAAAACAGCGGCCGCCGACACGCCGGACCGACGGGCCAGATCACGGACCGCGTGGTCGGTGCCCGCGTCCAGCGTCATGCTCGCCTCGGTGACGTCTGTGCCGTCGCCGTGGACGTCGAGGATGCCGTACGGAGCGGTCGGCTCGCCGATCCCGGCGAGCATGCCGGTGAAGAACTCTTCGTGCTCGGCCTCGGAGATGCCCAGCACCGCCTGCGCGACCACGTTCCGGTACGGCACCGGCGCGGGCAGCTCATCGGCGCGACCGGCCATGATCGCACCGACCTCGCCCACGATGGTCTGCAGCGAAGTGTTGTCATCGATGACGTGGTGCATCAGCACCAGCAGCAACCACCGGTCATTCGCCGCGTCGTGCGCCGTCAGCACCCGAACGAGCGGAGCGGTGCCGAGATCGATCCGCTTGTCGACGCCGGCCAGCTCGGCGGCATCGACCTGCTCCACGGTGAGCCGAGCGTGCCGGTGCACGACCTGGACAGGGCGGGACACCCCCTCCCAGACCAGCGAGGTGCGCAGCACGTCGTGCCGGTCGATCACCGTCTGCAACGCCTCCAGGAACTCGTCGAGGCGCTCCCGGGTGTCGATGGCGAGGAGGTTCGACAACACGTAGGCGTCGCTGTCCAGCGACATCAGGTGGTGGAAGAGCATGCCCTCCTGCAGCGGCGCCAAGGGGTAGATGTCCTGGACGTTCGCGGTCCCGCCAGGGATGTTCGCGACGATCCGGTCGATCTGCTCCTGGGACAGCTCGACCAGCGGCAGCAGCTCAGGCGTGATCACCGCGGTGTCCTTAGTGATCAGATTGTCCGGGACCGTGAGCAGGCCGGATTCGTCGGCCGCGGCCAGTCCGGCCACGGTCGGATGGGCGAAGACCGTACGAACATCGCACGCGATGCCGTGTTCGCGGAGGCGTTCCACGAGAGTGACGGCCAGCAGGGAGTGGCCGCCGAGCGCGAAGAAGTCGTCGTACCTCCCGACCCGGTCGATGCTGAGGAGCGCGGCCCAGACCTCGGCGATGACCCGCTCGACAGGCCCCTCAGGTTCCTGGTAGCCGGCACGGGCGAAGGCATCGCCGTCCGGAGCGGGCAGCGCCGCCCGATCCACCTTGCCACTCGGGGTCAACGGCATGACCTCGAGCGCGACGAACGCAGCCGGAACCATATAACCCGGAAGCTCAGCCGTCAGGTGCTCGCGCAGGCCGGCCGCGTCCACCCCTTCGCCGACGTAGTAGGCGACCAGGTCCTTGTTGACCGCAGCCTGGGACACTCCTGGCACCCGCAGCAGAGCGGCCTCGATCTCGCCCAGCTCGACCCGGTAGCCACGGACCTGGACCTGATCGTCGTTACGGCCCACGAACTCCAGATCACCGCTCGCGCTCCACCGGGCCACATCACCAGTGCGATACATCCGCTCCCCGCCACCGGCGAACGGATCGGCCACGAACCGCGACGCGGTCAACCCAGACTGACCCAGATACCCACGCGCCAGACCCGCACCACCGACATACACCTCCCCCGCCACACCCGCCGGCGCCGGACGACCCGCCCGATCCAGCACATAAATGCGCAAGTCCGGGATCGGGACACCGATCGGACTGACCACATCCAGGTCGGCCGGAGTGATCGGCCGGTAAGTGACATGCACCGTCGTCTCGGTGAT
>NZ_SMKP01000343.1:0-4351 GCF_004349015.1 Nonomuraea diastatica | reverse complement strand
GGGTGGTGGTGGCGGCGGCGGGCACACTGCTGACTGCGGAGAGTCGCTGCACCCCCCATCGCACGTGCCCGCTGGGAAGGCGTCCGTGATCGCGGCGGTGACGTCGATGACCGACCCGGATTGGCCGCACGGCAGCTGAATCCGCAGTCGACTCGCGCGGAAAGCCATGTGTCACTCCTCGTCAACTTGAGCGAAGGGCCGCAGGGTGCGGCGAACGCAGTGATCATCGACATGCCGGGTCCCGTCCACATCGCAACCCTGGAAGTAGTCTTTCTGCCAAGCCGCAGGACCCCGCGCCGTGTGCGGGAGGTCGCGTATGAAGTCGTTCCGCGACGTCAGCCACGAGCCATACCGGGAGGCTAGTTCGGCATCGCCGTCGAGCGGTGCGACCCGGGGATCGAACTCTTCCAGCTCACCACGTCGCTGGGGCACGATCATGCAGATGGGCTCGTCCACCGCGAACGGAATCGGGTCGAACGGCCGGGTGACGCGCCAGTTCATTGTGAACGTCGCGGCGATCCAGTCGGTCTCCACGATCCCCTCGAGAGGCTGAATGCCGTCTTTCGGCAGGTTGGCCGGGCCTCGCACCAGCAGCCCGTAACCGGGTGGGGTGCGAAAAAGGTAGGGAATTGAGAAGGTTACGATGCCGTACCCGAAATGGCTTGAGGCAAGCGGGCGCGCGGGCCCCGACGCCTCGATGACGAGGTCCTCTGCGCGGTCGCGACCCATCCAGGTCACCTGGAAAGGCACGGGGTTGAGTATCCACCAACCGCTCTGATTCGCGACGGTTAGAGGGAGGCAGCGGCGGACGAAGCGCTGGTCGGTGGCGTTAATCCACGCTCTTTTCACTGGTGCAGGAATGATCCGCGGAACCGACTCCGAGGTCAGTGGACGAGCGATGAGGTCACGCAGAGCTCCAGCGGAGTCGTCATCTGCTGGCGAACCGTCCGACGCCACTGCTGCCGGAACGTCGCGAGGATGAGTCACGACAGTAGCGTACGAACACGGCTTCATCCGATCTAGGGTATGAATGGGCTACAGTCGCATAACGCAACGTCACGACAGTCCTAAGAGGCGCTGCCACCTAGCCCCGATCACAACCCGCTCGTGATCGACCCCACGCCCATATCCGCAGGTCCACGGCAGCCGCTGGCAACCGAGACACAGGAGTCCGGCATCGTTGGAGACGCTGATCGCGGCCCTAGCATCGTTCCGAGTGTCGACAGGCTCAGGGAATCCGTAAGAAGCTCGCAGAGGCCGCAGCGATCCGGGGGTTGGGGCGAGCCGTGGAAGGACAAGCTCGATGTCTATGTCGCGAGCCTCGGGGAGGAGGAGTTCGACACCCCCGCGTTCTACACCAGGTGCATGAGGGACGGCCTCTCGCTCGAGCACAAAGTGGTGGTGGATGAGCAGCCCCTCGTCCTTACCCGTCGTTCTTGTCCGACAGCCGGTCATCGAGGAGCGGAAGATGTCGGGGTTCCTTGGCGACTACAGATACGACACGGAGGTCGTAGAAGTCGGCATGGGCCTGTTCGAGGTCATCGCGGGTTGCAAGCGCAGAAAGACTACAAGGGCGAACTGAAGCTGGGTATCCTCCAGTACGCCTCTAGCAGCCGGGTCGCGCGAGGTACGACGGCGTGACTGTGTCTAACGAGTTCACCAACGCGTTGGACACCGGTGAGCGGCCCTGGTACAAGGGCGTGTCCGCAGGGGTCCTTGCCGGTGAGCCGGTGGCCGTAGCACCGAACGACGCGCCACGTTGGGGCCTTCCGAAGCGGTGGGCCAAGGGACAGAAACTGGCCAGCATCGCCATCAAGGACACGTTCGTTACCCATGCCGTCGTACAGGTCGAACACAACACGTTCACCAAGTTCTTCACATGCGAATGGGCCTTCACCCTCGAGTACGACGCCGCGAAGCCCGATACGGCTACAGCGATCTACGAAGTGACGGACCAGCGGCTCGACAGTGGAGAAATCGTCTTGACCGGATCTGAGCGGCTGGCAGGCGATTACCTTGAGCAGGTCACGAAGTAATACGAGCTGAGCAGGACGTTTGTTGGCTCGTGGCGCAGCGATGGCGATGTCAGCTCGCCCGGGTGCTCGGGGCGTACGGCGTCTGCCAAGAAGCAGCACTTGACGCTCGTCGGGTGCCTGCACTTTCACGCTGCCATGCCTAGTGCGGCACGTATGCAGGGAGAGCCTGCTCGGCGGCCGCGGCCAGGGCTGCGACCTTTTCGGCGGTGTACTTGCGCGGGCGGCGGGTGATGGAGCCGTGCACTCGAGAGGCGCGCAGGATGGTGGTGCCTCCGGTGTTGATGGCTCCCCAGCGGGGCAGGCGGGCGCCGTGTACGGCGATGATGGCGACGACATCGACCGGTTGTCCGGTCGCGCGGCGCAAGGCTTCGCCGGCGGCTCGTGCCTCGAACACGACCGGGCGTACCACTTTGTCGATCGGGGTGCGGCCGACCCACAGCGTGCCGTTGCCCGGCTTGATCGTGGTGTGGCGGTGCCATTTCTTGGAGTCGATGACGAACACGCCTATCGGGCCGATGACCAGGTGGTCGATGTTCGCGCGGCTGCGGGGGATGGCACGGTCGTGCAGCACGGTGTAGCCGGCCAGTTCCAGTGATCGGAGTCGGCGGGCGGTGGCGCGCTCGCCGGCGGCGCCCTTGCGCCAGGCCGTGGTCGAGGAACGGCGATGTCAGTGGTGCACGAGGTCGGCGACGGCGACGACGGCGGCCGTGGCGATGGCGGCCTGCCAGCCGAGCAGCCACCACACCACGGCGCCGGTGATGAGGGCGAGCGCGGCGCGGACGGCCCATCGGCGTGTGCGGGTGGCCTGCAGGCGCGCGTGGTAGGTGGCTTGTGCCGACGCTCCGGCGTTCGAGCGGGTCGGTCGTGGGGTGGTCACTGTCACCTCGCTTGGGGATGAGGTCCGTGCCCGACGTCGCAACGGTACGCGTCAGGTCTGACAATCGCCCCGGCTGTCACAGCCGGCGCAGACGGCGAGGTGCGTTCGGTCGGGTCATTTGGTGCTCTCCTCGTGGGCTCGGCGCGGGTCGGTCGAAAGACGGAGCTTGGGCCTGCTGGGCGTTGAGGTTTCTGGACGGGAGAAGGCAGCGCGCGAGGCTGCTCGTACCGCTTCCTGACGGCCGGGGATCAGGTCGGGGAGAGGGCGGGTGCGGAAGGTGAAAGCAGGGGATTGGCCGCCTTTGCCGGTAATGACACGTCCAGCGGCTTGGTACGCGCCGAGGTGGGACAGGTCGTGCGCACCGAGTACGGGGCCCACGTGGCGGGCGAGCTCGTGAGCGTCCTCGGGAGAGGCGGTGAAGTAGACCTTGTTGCGGGCGTCGGCGGAGACGGCTTCGCGCAGGTCTTTGGGGAGCTGGGACAGGTGTTGGTGGGCGAGAGCGAGGGAGAAGCGGTAGGCACGCGCCTCGGCCAGGAGGTCGCTGACGGCGATGGGCATGTTGAGGAAGTTCTGGGCCTCGTCGATGTAGGCGGCAGCGTCCCGGCGCTCGTGCTCAGGGAGGCGTACACGAGGGGTGATGGCCTGCCAGGTGTGCGCGAGGAGGACGGAGCCGAAGAGGCGGGCGGCGTCTTCACCCAGCACGCCCTTGGGAAGACGGGCCAGGACCAGGCCGCCGGTGTCCAGGGTGCGAGCAAGGTCGAAGGTGGAGGTCCCGCCGGAGAGGGCGTCGCGAACGAACGGGCGGAGCAGAACGGCGCGGAGCTTGTTCATGACAGGGCTGATCACAGCGGCGCGGGCGGCAGGAGACAGCTCGTCGTAGGCGGTCCAGAAGCCTTGCAGCAGCTCGTCCTGGAGCCGGCCGACGATCCGAGCTCGAAACGGGGTGTCAGTGAGGAGCTTGGGGATCTCGGCGAGGGTGGCACGATGGCCCTGGGCGCGGACGAGGGTGAGGCAGGCCGAGCGCATGAGGTCGTCCAGGCGCGGCCCCCAGGACGAGGCGAAGCAGCGGTGGAAGATCGTGACGATCGAGTCGACGGCGAACGCCGGGTCGGGTCCGGCCAGGACGTTGAAGCAGGGTGGGCTGCCCGGCTCGGCCGGGTCGAACAGGACGGTCCTGCCGATGGCACGTTCCGGGAGTCGGTCGAGGACGTCGTCGATGAGGTCGCCCTTGGGATCGATGACGAGGGCACCTCGGCCGGCGTGGGCGTCGGAGAGGATGAGGTTGGCCAGGAAGGTGGACTTGCCGACGCCGGTCTGGCCGAGGACGTGCAGGTGCTGGCGGGCGGAGGCCACGGTGACGCCCACAGGGCGCGGGTGGCCGGTCTCGGCGTCGCTCAGCACCCGGACGTCCGGCCCGTACGCGGGGACGTCGGGGGAG
>NZ_SMKP01000342.1:0-4484 GCF_004349015.1 Nonomuraea diastatica | reverse complement strand
TCGCGGTGTACTTCGACGGCAGCCCGCCGGTCCCCAACCCCCGGCACCTCAACTCGGCGGCGCGTAAGCTGCGGCGGCTGTCACGGACGGTCTCCCGCCGACAGGGCCCGGACCGGCGCACCGGCCGGCCGCCGTCGAAACGGTGGCAGCGGGCGGACGCGGCCCGCAACCGGGCGCACCATCGGGTGGCGGCACTGCGCCGCGACGGCATCCACCAGCTCACCACCCGCCTGGCCCGCACCTACGGCACCATCGTGGTCGAAGACCTCAACCTCGCCGGCATGGTCCGCAACCGCAGGCTGGCCCGCGCCATCGGCGACGCGGGGTTCGGCGAGATCCGCCGCCAGCTCACCTACAAGACCGGCTGGCACGGAGGGCGGCACGTCGTCGCCGACCGCTGGTTTCCTTCCTCCAAGACCTGTCCGTCCTGCGGCGCGGTGAAAGCCAAGCTGCCACTGCGGGCGCGCCGGTTCGTGTGCCAGGACTGCGGCCTGTCGATCGACCGCGACCACAATGCCGCGATCAACCTTGCTTCACTGGTGAAGCAGACCGTCGCCGGGAGTGGCCCAGAGACGCCAAACGGACGCCGAACCGACCGTAAGACCCCGCGCGGCAGGGCTGGTGGCTGTCAAACGTCTACCCCGCACCGTGCACCCGCTGCCCGGACCAGACGGGGACCTTCGCCCACCACGGGCGAATCACTGAGACCACACTCAGGGAACGGTTTGGGCTCTTCCTGTGGTGGCAGGAGATAAGGCGCGAGGGGGGACGTCGTCGTCCTGAAGGTCAGGGGTGAGCCGCCGTGAAGGGCAGCCTGCAGTTCATCGGCAACGCGACCGTGCTGATCCGCTACAACGGCTTCACGCTGCTGACGGATCCCAACTTCCTGCACCGGGGACAGCTCGCCTATCTCGGCTACGGTCTGGCCTCGCGCCGCCTCGCCGACCCTGCCGTCGAGATCGAGGACCTGCCGCCGCTCGACGCGGTGGTGCTGTCCCACATGCACGGCGACCACTGGGACCGGGTGGCACGCAGGGGCCTGGACAAGGCAACGCCGATCATCACGACGACCGCGGCGGCCGGTCGGCTGCGCCGCGGCGGCTTCCGGGCGAGCGTGGGCCTGGAGGAGTGGCAGCAGCACGAGCTGCGCGGTCCCGGCGGCCTAGTGAAGATCACCGCTCTGCCGGCCAAGCACGCGACAGGCCTTGCTGAGGCGCTGCTGCCGCCGGTGATCGGCACGATGTTGGAGTTCTGCAACCGAGACGAGCGGGTGGAGCTGACCATGCACATCAGCGGCGACACCCTGCTCGATCGACGCCTCGACGCCATCCCGCGTCGCTTCCCCGACATCGACCTGGCCGTCGTGCACCTGGGCGGCACGAAGCTGCTCGGCACGCTGCTGGTCACCATGGACGGCGAGCAGGGGGCCGCCTGGGTGGACCTGATCCACCCGCACACCGTCGTGCCCGTGCACTATGACGACTACACCGTTTTCAGCTCGCCGCTGGACGACTTCCGCCACCACATCGAGCAGGCCGGGCTGTCCGGCAACGTCGTCTACCTGGAGAAGGGCGAGATCCGCGAGCTGGCCCCGCACCATCTCGTGCGGTGACCCGTTACGACGCACCGGCCACGCGCCGCCGCCGCACACCGCGGCCGGCCACCGACGTTCCTCGCCCGTGAGCCAGCCGCACGGACTGGCCGCACAGCCTGGGCGCATGGGCGCACAGCCTGGCCGCACGGACTGGCCCCACACGGACTGGCCGCACGGTCTATTCCTCCTTGCCGGACCTGGCTCGGCTTGGTTGCACCCGCATCGGCTCGCCCGGCATTTTCGGGTAGTTGGGCGGGTAGGGCATGTCGCCGCGGTCGTCGTTGGCGTAGAGGTCGAGCAGAGGCTCGATGGAGTAGGCGCGGTCGTCGATGGCCGCGTGCACGTCGCCCAGCTCGGCGAAGCGGGCGGGCACCGTGCGGATGTCGAAGTCGCGGGGGTCGGCGTCGGCCAGCTCGTCCCAGGTGAGCGGCGTCGAGACGGGCGCGTGCGGCTTGGCCCTGACGGAGTAGGCGCTGGCCACCGTGCGGTCTCTGGCGTTCTGGTTGTAGTCGATGAACACCCGCTCGCCGCGCTCCTCCTTCCACCACGCCGTGGTCACCAGGCCGGGATCACGCTCCTCCACGGCCCTGGCCAGGGCGATGCCGGCGTGGCGCACCTGGATGAAGTCCCAGCGCGGCTCGATGCGCACGGCGATGTGGGCGCCGCGGTTGCCCGACGTCTTGACGAACCCGTCCATCCCCAGGTCGGCCAGCACCTCGCGGGTGAGGATCGCGGCCTTGCGTGCCGCGTCGAACTCCAGCCCAGGCTGTGGGTCGAGGTCGATGCGCAGCTCGTCGGGGTGTTCGACGTCGGTGGCGCGCACCTGCCACGGGTGGAAGTCGATGGTGCCGAGGTTGGCGCTGTAGGCGATGGCGGCCACCTCGGTGACCCGCAGCGACTGCGCCGTGCGCCCGCTCGGGAACGTCACCGTCACCGACTGGAGCCAGTCGGGATGCCGGGACGGCATGCGCTTCTGGTAGATCGCGTCGGTCTGCACGCCGTCGGGATGGCGCTTCAGATTGGTGGGCCGGTCTTTGAGCGCCCGCAGCGCTCCCCCGCCGACGCTCACGTAATATTCCACCAGCTCCCGCTTGGTGGCGCCGATCCCAGGGAAATAGACCTTGTCGGGGTTGGTGACCTTGACGGTCCGCTCCCCCACCTCGAGTTCTATGTACGGCGATGCCATGCCACAGAACCTACTCCCCTCCTCCGACAAGGCGGGGTGGGCCCGTCCCGGAGCCTCCTCGGTGGCGGGACCGAGGGCTCGACGGGACGGGCCGCCAGACCGTCCGCCGCCGTTCCGGGCGCTGGCGCGCCACCCGGCCGGCCGTGGCGATCCCCCGGCGGCGCCAGCACGGGCGTGGGCTGTGCCGCTCGGCGGGATCCGCGGACGATCTCACCCCTTGGCAGGAGGCGATGAACACCCCCTTGCCGACAAAGACGCGAATTCGCACCAGAAAGGATGCTTCCCCGGCGGAGATCTCTTTTTGCCGGAAGTCGTACTCTGGAGACATGGACAAGGTCGTCAAGAGCGAGGCCGAGTGGCGGGCCCAGTTGTCACCCGAGGAGTACCAGGTCCTCAGGGAGGCCGGCACCGAGCGCCCGTTCACGGGGGAGTACGTCGACACCAAGACCGAAGGGGTCTACTCGTGCCGCGCCTGCGGCGCCGAGCTCTTCCGGTCCGACACGAAGTTCGAGTCGCACTGCGGCTGGCCGAGCTTCTTCGAACCGTCCGGCTCCGAAGCGGTGAAGCTCATCGAGGATCGCAGCCTCGGGATGGTGCGCACGGAGGTGCGCTGCGCCCGGTGCGACTCCCATCTAGGGCATGTGTTCCACGGCGAGGGCTATGCGACTCCGACCGATGATCGGTACTGCATCAACTCGATCTCCCTTACCCTTGAACCCAAGGGGTGAGCGGCTAACGACAGTGCGTGCCGATCGCCTACACCGGGTAGGAGAATCGTGTGCGTCTTGTCCATCTTCGCCACCGCTGGGTGACGATCGAGACCATAGGACGCGTGGTGACGCAGCGGTGCGAGCGGTGCGCCAAGACGCGGGTGCGAGTGCGCTAGACCGGTGCTAGACCGGTGCTCGGACGGGTGCTCAGACCGGGTTCCGCTCAGCCCGGGTTCCGCTCAGCCCGGCGCCGGATGCGTGACCCGGCAGCTGCTGTCGGAAGGCCCCAGGATGTTGGCCAGCACCGGGTTGCCGTTCTCTCCGAATTCCGCCTGCACGAAGACCACGGGACGGGCCACCCCGCGGGCGCGCAGGTAGTCGAGGCCGCGCTTGCAGAGTGTCAGTGCGGTGGCGGAGTTACCGGCGGACTCCGGCAGATCGGTGTAGATGCGCAAATATCCGCCGACCGTGCGGATGTCCTTGAGCCGCTTCAGCGCCTTGTCGTCCGCCCCCCAGCGCGTACGGAAAAACTCCGCCGCCTCGCGGTCCGTGTGCCGCGACGGCCCGTCGGCCCGGTAACCGGCGACGTCACCGGGGTCGGGACCGCCCGCCAGCAGGTCATCCGGGTCGGTCGTGCCCCGCACCAGCCCGGGCTCGGCCGCCTCAGGACTCGCGTCGGGGGCCACCCCGCCGCCGGTGGCCTTGGGCGGCGCGGGCCTGCGCACTTCACGCGCCCTGGCCTGCGCACCGCCATCCGCATTCGCCTCCGCGCCGGCCCGGCCGGGCAGCGCCGACGAGCCGTTCTCCCGCTCGGCGTCACCGCTCGGAAGGGCCGGCGGGGCTCCCGCCGCGGCGGGACGCTCGGTGGTGGTGGCGGTCAGCACGCCGCCGATGGTCCCGTTGGCGCCGAGCACCGCGGCGGCCCCGGCCAGCGCGATCGCACCCACCAGCAGCCCGGGCCCGCGTGTGCGGCGCCGGCCGCGCAGCCCCCGCC
>NZ_SMKP01000034.1:0-66014 GCF_004349015.1 Nonomuraea diastatica | reverse complement strand
CCCCGCTCCCCCCGGCCCAGCGGCGTCCGGGTGACGCCCGGCCTCCTCAGCGGGGCCATGGCGGTGCTCGTGCTGATGGTGTTCACGGTCGCCTTCCTGCTGACGAGGCAGGAGCCGCCGCCGGCGCCGCCCAGCAAACCTGTCTCCGCGCGGACGACGGCCTCGTCGGCGCCGCCCAGCACGCAGCCCCCGACGAGCGAGCCGCCCCCGACCGGTGAGGCGAAGTTCTCCGACGACGTCGACCCGTGCGATCTCCTCACCGAGGAGCTGCTGACCAAGCTGGTGGTCTTCCCCAAGCAGCAGAAGATCTACAAGGAGGAGTGCGAGTGGACGACCCTGACCCCGTACGGGGCGGGGCTTCCTGACAACATGACCTTCCGCCTGAAGGTGTACACGAAGGTGTTCCCCGACGGGGTGACGCAGGCGCACGAGCAGTTCGTCGCCCGCCGGCACAAGGCGTCGCTCATCCCTCAGGGCTACACCAAGGCCGAGCCGGCCGTCGGGGACGATTCCTATGTCACCGCGTACACGCTGGAGGGCAGCGACAGGGGGCCCACGAAGGCGGTCGTGGGGGTCCGGGTGAGCAACGCGGTGGTGGAGGTCGAGTACGGCCGCTCCGTCACCCAGGACGCCGAGGGCAGGCTGACCGCGGGCGCGCTGGAGACGGCGCGTACGGTCGCGGAGAAGCTCAGCAGCGGCGGAGGATGAAGGGGGACCCGGGGCGGCGGCCCCGGGCCGATCGTGGCCGTCTCAGGACCAGGTCACCGGCAGCGAATGCACGCCGAAGATGAGGCCAGCGTGATTACAGCGGATGTACATCGCGCCGGGCTACGGTCTCGCCATGCTCTCGCGTGACATCATGGCCGCGGCCGTCGCCCTGCCCCTTCTGTGGCCGGGCACGGCCGGTGCGCACACCGTACGCCAGGCGCCCCTCGGGGCCGTGTTCAACAATCCCACCACGGCCGACGCTACCAAGATCGTGGATCAGCTGATCACCCTGATCAGCGGCGCGGAGGCGGGCTCGGACATCCGGGTGACGGCGTTCGAGTTCACCGACCCCGACGTGCTCGCCGCGCTCAAGGCCGCGCACGCCAAGGGCGTCAACGTCAAGGTCCTGGCCGACGGCGGCGCCAAGGACAGCGACCAGTTCAAGGATCTCGCCGCGGCGCTGGGCGGCGACACGAGCCGGCCGTCGTGGGCGACCCACTGCCGGCACGACGGCAACTCCTCGACCGCGTGCATCGGCGACGTCCCCGGCGACGACGGGTCGAAGATGCACAACAAGTTCTATCTGTTCTCCAGCACCCTCGGCAGCTCCGACGTCGTGATGCAGTCGAGCGCCAACCTCAAGAAGGGCGGCTCCGGGACAGGGCAGTGGAACAGCTCCTACACCCTGTCCGACAAGGCCGTCTATGACGCCTACCTGGCGTATTTCGACGACCTGCTGCGGATGAAGCTGATCCCCGACTACTACGAGACGCATCCACCGGTCGAGACGCCTGCCATGAAGATCTACCACGCGCCCCGCGCGGACGGCGACACCATGGAGAACATCCTCGGCCACGTGAAGTGCAAGGGCAACACGGAGGGCGGCACGACCGGCGACCACCGCACGATCATCCGGGTCTCCACCTGGCACATCGCGCGCACGGCCGTGGCGAGGCGGCTGTGGGAGCTGGACCAGCAGGGTTGCTACGTCGACATCGTGTACCGGCACGCCGGCAAGGCCGCGCTGGAAGCGCTGCTGAAGCCGCCGAACGGCTATCACGGCCCGGAGATCCGGACGTTCGAGAACGCCCCGGGAACGCACCAGAAGGACCTGTTGATCGACGGCACGTACAACGGCGAGATCAACCAGAAGGTGGTCTTCACCGGCAGCATGAATCTCAATCCCTCATCGCTCCGCGAGAACGACGAGACCATGCTCCGCATCACGGACCCCGAGGTCCATCGCGCCTTCAAGAACAACTTCTGGGACGTCCAGGCGGCCGCCGACGTCGACGTCCAGACCAGCAAGAAGCGGGCCAGGAGCCTGCCCGCCACGGTCGAGTCCCCCGACGAACGAGCGGAATGACCGCGCGCTAGCGCAGCGACGTCGTGACCAGGTGCGGATATGCCTGGATCTCGGCCTCCGTGAACCGTTCGGTCACCCACTCGCCGCGCGAGAACAGCTCGGTCTGGTCGGCGTGGTGCGGCGAGGCCGAGTTGGCCGACAACGAGTACGTCAGCACGGTGCGGGTGCGCGGCCCCGCCGGGGTCAGCTCCACGGCCATCATGAAGCTGGAGCCGGTGTTGACGTCCGGATAACGGCCGTCTTCGCCGAGCGGGCCGCTGGTACGGATCCGGTCGAAGCAGCCCTCCCCCTCGGTGCACCCCGGCACCGGGACGGCGCCGTACCGCTGGGCCTGCCCCGGCGTGAGCCTCAGCGCGACGTCGTTGGCCGTGAAGAACCGCACGGCATCGGCCAGCGCGGTCTGCACCACCGGGTGGGCGATGTCGAGCCCGCGCGGCGTGGTGAGCGGGTGCTCGGCATCGAACGGCACCTTCCACCAGCTTGTCGGCGGGACTATCGACCCGCCGGGCCGCCTCTGCGGACCGTTGAGCCCCATGAAGAACTCCCTCCACAGGATCGCGCCCCGGCTGTCGAGGCGGGCCCGCCCGTCCCAGGCTGCCAGCGTGTCGCAGGCCCGGCGGACGTCGGCCTTCTCGCCGTCGCTCTCGCCGCGGACATCCGCGGCGAGCGTGTAGACGAAGGGCATGCCCTGGTACGTCTCCTGCGCGCGCCGCAGCGCGGTCACGTCGCGGGCGGCGCTCATGGCCAGCCACTCGTCGGCGAACCGCAGGTTGACGGCGTTGGCGTCGGCCAGGGCGATCGCCGTCTCCTTCGTCCAGCCGTCCGCCAGCACCGGGCCGTACCGGGAGGTGAACAGGGTGGTGGTGACGGGCTTGACCGCGCCCTGGGCGTCCCGGACGGTGACCGTGACCTCCTGCCGGCCCATCGGCTCCGGCCTGCCGTCCACCAGGTACGCGGTGCGCTGCCCCGGCGCCAGCTCGAGCTGGTAGAGGGTGAAGCGCTGGGCGTGGGAGACGGTGTGCGTCCAGGCCATGCTCGCGTTGTGGCCGATCTGGACCATGGGGGTGCCGTAGAGACTGCCGCCCGCCACGTCGAGCACGCCCGGGATGGTCAGGTAAACCTGGTAGAAGCGGCGGCTGCCGTTCCACGGGAAGTGGGGGTCGGCCAGCAGCATGCCGTGGCCGCCGCGGGTGGCCTCGCGCCCGAGGGCGTAGGCGTTGCTGCCGGGGGCGGTCACCCTTGGCGGACGCTGCCGCGAGGGACGTTCCCCTTCAGCCTGCCCAGAGGCGGCGACGGCCTCCTTGAACCGGGAGCTGCCGCCCAGGCGGCCGAGGTCGAGCAGGTTCATCCAGACGTCCGTCGCGGTGATGGGGCCGACCCACGCCTTGCCCCGGCAGGCCGGGTCGGGCAGCCTGGCCACGCCCGTGTCGCTCAGGTAGCGGTTGAACCCGGCGACGTAGCCGTCCACGAGCGCGCGCAGCGCGGCGCTGGGGCCGTGGGGCGCGGGGCGGGCGAGCACCCGGCGCAACACGCCCGACGCCTGGACGCTCTTGTGGTACACGTCGCTGGCCAGGTTGGAGATCGGGTCGACGGCGTCGTCCGACATCGCCTCCGCGCCGAAATGGCGCGACCGCTCGCCGCGCAAGGTGAGCGCCCACGACGCCATGACGCACAGGTTGTCCTGCGCGAACGCGTAGCCGTGGCCGTAGCCGAGGCCGCCGTGGTCCTTCGCGGAGATGTGCGGGATGCCGTACTCGGTGCGCCTGACGTCGGCGGCGTAGCGGCCTTCTGCGGCTCGTGCCGGGGCGGGGCCGCTCCCCGGCACCGCGACGAGGAGGGCGCCGGCCAGGGCCGCGACGAGCGCCGCGGCCGGCCGCCGGACAAGGGTCATGATCATCGGCAGTCCTTTGCGAAGCGGGGCCCTATTCGAAGCGGGCGTTGTCGGGCGCGGTCACGCGCTTGAGCAGCGGCAGGCCGGCGAAGATGACCAGCAGGGCGGCCAGCAGCCCGCCGCCGAGGGTCAGGAAGTAGGCGGGGCCCGGCAGCGCCGGCGGCGCGCTCTTGATGGCCAGCTGGTCGATCATCGGCTCGGCCACGCCGAAGCCCGCGGCCGCCGCCACCAGGGCGGCCAGCACCATGGGCGCAGCCGTCTCCAGCAACACCACCCTCGACAGGGTCCGCGTGGGCGTCCCGCACAGCCGCAGCAGGGTGAACGGCTGCCTGCGCTCCATCACGCCGCCGGTGACCGCCACCAGCAGGCCGCAGCCCGCCACCAGCAGGGTCAGCGCGACGATGGCCAGCGCGACACGTTCCGCCTGGTCCAGGAGCACCGCGCGGGCCTGGGCGACCTCGGCGAACGTCTGCGGCGTCTCGGCGCCGCCGGCGCGGGCGACGTACGGGGTGAGCAGCGTGCGGATCTCTTCACGGACGGCCGGGTCGTCGGCGCTGATCAGCACCGCCGCCAGGGGCAGACCGGCTGAGGCGGCGGACGCGGCCGTGTTGCCTGTGTTGGCTGTCTTGCCTGCGTCGCCTGCGTTGGCTGGGCTGGCTGGTCCGGCCGTGTTGCCTGGGCTGGCCGTGTCCACGATCGGCAGGTTGCGGTCGACGGAGAGCATGTTGTCGCCGGTCAGCAGCCGGTTGAAGTCGGCCGCCACCGCGCGGATGCCCGGGGCGCACCGGCCGAGCGCGGGGAAGCCGGTCAGGGCCGCGCAATCGACCACCTGACCGAGCAGGAAGTCGGGCCGGCAGCCGGGGCCCGGGTCGCACGGCGGAGGGCCGTCCGGCCAGGGCGGCGTATCGGCCCTGCGGTAGATCGGCAGCACGGTGACGCCGGGATGGGCGCGTACCTTGGCGAGCAGCTCGGACGCCGTGGCAGGCGGCAGAGGCAGGCCCTCGGCGTACCCGAACGACGCCTGCATGACCGTGTTCAGCGTGCCGCCACCCACCGCCTCCTGGCCCGAGACGACGGCGGGGACGATGCCGGCGACGGCCGTGCCGATGAAGACCGCCAGCACGATCCCGTTCACCGACCTGAAGGCCCCCTTGGGGTCGGCCGCCAGCCGCTGGGCGGCCAGCAGCGTCGCCGCGCCGGGCGTGACCCGGGCGACCAGCCGCGCGGCCAGCATCGTCAGCCAGGGCCCGGCCACCACGAGACCGACCATGATCAGCGCCAGGCCGATGTCGACGAGCACCGCGTTCGGTTCCTTGCCGTCCGCGAACACCGGACCCGCGAACAGTCCCAGTCCCGCCACGAGACGATCCGCCACCATCCCGGAGCGGAGGCCCGCACCTTGCCTGCCACGCCGAGCGGCGTGATCCGCACCCGGCGCAACGACCACAGGGCGGCGCCGGTGGCGGCGAGCGGCACACCCGCGACCACGGCGGCGTGCTGGAGCGCGGTAGGCGCGACCACGTCGGGGAAGAAGCGGGAGCCGGTGATGGCGACGCCGGCCACGGCGGGCCGCAGCGCCTGGAAGACCGCGATGCCGGCGAGGGCGCCCAGCAGCGCGCCGAGCGCCGCGTCGATCGAGGCGATCGCGTTGATCTGCCGCGCGGTGGCGCCCGCCAGCCTGATCGCCGCGAAACGCGCCTCGCGGCGGGCGGTGGCCAGGCGCGTGGCCGTGCCGATGAGGACGAGCAGCGGAAAGATCAGGCCGACGGCGGCGATGCCGAAGCCGTGCTCGTACAGGGCCGTGGTGTCGTCCGCGGGCGGGGTGGTGGCGACGGCGTCGACGGCCACGGTGCCGGCCATGGCGGCCAGCTCGCCGGAGGTCCGGCCGACGACGACGACCAGGTCGTCAGGGCCGGACAACGCCGCCCGCCCGATCAGCCCCGTACGGGTGCCGGGGAAACGGTCGGCGAGTTGCTCTCGCGGCACGGCCTCCATCAACGCCGCGAGCGCGGGCGAGACGTAGTAGCGCCCTGCACCGGGCAGCGCGGGAACGCCGGGAAGGGCCGGCGCGGGTGCTTCCGCGTCGAGTACGGCGACGTCGAGACGCTTGATCGGGCGGCCCGCGTAGGAGTCCTGGCGGTGGTTCCACAACACGGCGCCCGGGGTGGCGCCCAGCGCCCAGCCGCCCGGCGCGGAGCCGGTCGTGCACTCCCAGCAGGGGCGGCTCGCGGTCGCCTGGAAGGCGTTGAACAGCGCCACCGTGGACAGCAGCACCGTCACCCCCATCGCGACGGCGGCGGTGACGAGCGCCAGCCGGACGGCCGCCTCCCGGCCGCCGCGCAACGACAGCCGCAGGCCCAGCCAGAATGTCATCGGACGGCCTCGCCGGCGTAGGGGTCGGTGATCCTGCCGTCGCGCACCAGGACCTCCCGGTCGGCGCTGGCGGCGACGCGGGGGTCGTGGGTCACCACGTTCACGGTCGTGCCCTCCTGGCGGGCCAGGCCGACGAGCAGCTCCATGACCTTCTCGCCGGTGAGCGAGTCGAGTGCGCCGGTGGGCTCGTCCGCGAAGATCACCTTGGGCCGCGTCACCAGTGCCCTGGCGATCGCCACGCGCTGCGCCTGCCCTCCGGACAACTCACCCGTGCGCCGCCCGCCCAGCTCGTCCAGCTCCAGCCGCCGCAGCCAGCCGTCCGCCCGCTGGTAGGCCTGCCTGCGCCTGACCTTGCCGAGCAGCAGCGGCAGGGCGACGTTGTCGGCCACCGTGAGCTCCGGCACCAGCCGGCCGAACTGGAAGACGAAGCCGAACGCGGTGCGGCGCAGCTCGGACCGCCTGGCGTCGCTCAGGGTGTCCAGCCGCCGCCCGTCGAACCGGACCTCGCCCGTGTCGGGGCTGAAGATGCCGGCCAGGCAGTGCAGCAGCGTGGACTTGCCGGAACCGCTCGGGCCCATGATCGCCAGAATCTCTCCCGCCGTCACGGAAAGGCTCGCCTCGCGCAGCGCCGGCGTCCGGCCGTACGAACGGTCGATGGAACGGGCCTCCAGGAGCGGGCCCGGCACGGGGAGGGCGTCAACGGTCATGCGGGCCGGACCGTTTCCGCCAGCGCGCCCAGCCGGGCCGCGGTCACGTCGATCCAGCGCAGGTCGGCCTCCAGATGGAACATGCCGTGATCGGCCAGCAGGGCGTCCACGAGAGCGCCGCCGCGTTTGATCTCCGACAGCTCGCGCATGCGCCGCATGTGCGTGGTGCGCTGGATGTCCAGGAAACGTTGTGCGTCGTGGCCCAGCATCAGCGCCAGCACGACCTTCGTGAACAACACCGTCTGCAGGTACGGCTCCGCCGCCACCGGCTCGGCCAGCCACGCCTCCACCTCTTGCCTGCCTGCCGGGGTGATGGCGTAACGCTTGCGGTCGGGGCCGTCACCGCGTTCGCTCTGACCGGCCGTGACCTTGCCGTCCCTGGCCAGGCGGCCGAGCGTCGAATAGACCTGCCCGAAGGGGAGCGGCTTTCCCCTGCCGAAGTAGGTGTCGTAGTCGCGCTTCAGGTCGTAGCCGTAGCTGGGCTCGCGGTCCAGGAGGCCCAGCAGCGCCAAGGGGACTGTCATGACGGATGACTATACACTGGAAGTATATACGCGGAGGCTAAGCGCTGCGGCACCGCCGCTTCCCAACCGGGCCCGACGCCAGCGGCGCGCTAGGGACGCGCTAGACGCATCGGCAAACATGTCCTGTCGTGGATCTCTTGCTCGTCGCATGCCAGGTTCTGCTCGGGGTTGTCTTCGCGGTCTCCGCGTTCACCAAGCTCCGCAGCGGCGCCGCTGTGCGGTCGTTCGCGGCGTCGTTGACGATGGTGCCGGAGAGTCTCCGCCTGCCGGCCGCCGGTGCGGTGGCGGCCGGCGAGGCGGTCACCGCCGTCCTCATGCTGATCCCCCAGGCAGGTCTGGCCCTGAGCGCGATCTTGCTCGCCGGGTTCACTCTGGTGATCATGGTTTCGATCCGGAAGGGCGTACGGGCGCCATGCCGCTGCTTCGGCTTCTCCGCGACCCCGCTCGGGCGGGTGCACCTGGTCCGTAACGCCCTGCTGCTGCTCGTGGTGGTGCTGGGCGGCACGGGCCTGATCTTCTCCGGCGGACCGCCGGACGCCGCCGGGCTGGCGGTGGCGGTGCCGGCCGGACTGGCGGGGGCGATCGTGCTGATCGCCTTCGACGACATCGCTGGGCTGTTCATGGAAACGTCGGGGAGCGTGTGATGCCGTACCTGGTCGCCGCGGTCGTGCTGGTCGGTCTGCTGTCCATGGTGAATCTGCTGCTGACCGTCGGCGTGATCCGCCGGCTCCGTCAGCAGGCCGTCCGGCAGGACTTCGATGAGCCGATGACGAGGGGCGGGCTCGCGCCGGGTGAAAGGATCCCCGAGTTCGCCGCCACGACCACGAAGGGCGAGCCCATCTCGGGGGAGCTGCTCGGCGGCCCCGCCATGGTGGGCTTCTTCTCGGCGGGGTGCCGGCCGTGCAAGGACCTGCTGCCCCTCTTCGTCGAGCGGGCACGACAGACGCCGGACGCGGTGCTCGCCGTGGTCACCGCCGGCTCTGACGAGGACCCGGCGCCGTACGTCGAACAACTCGCTCAGGTGGCGAGCGTCGTTTCCGAGGAGCCTCAGGGGCCCGTCCAGTCGGCGTTCAAGGTCGCCGGGTATCCGACCGTTTTCCTCATCGACGCGGACGGAACGGTGGCCGACAGCGACTACATCATGCCCACCACAGCAGGCTCGTGACAGTGATCGTTTCCCTGGGCCCGGGTCCGCCCGGACACGGCCTACTCCATGACGAGGACGCTGCCGCTCCGGAGGATCTCCTGATGCCGGCGGCGTAATGCGTCGGCCGGCTCGATGCCGAGCTCGGAGTTGAGGATGTCGCGCAGCCGACGGTAGGCGGCGAGCGCCTCGGCACGGCGGCCACGGTCGGCGAGCGCCTGCAACAACATCGCCCACGAAGCCTCCCGGAAGGGATGGGCCTCGACGAGCCGCTCCAGTTCAGGGATGACGCGGTTGTGGTGGCCGAGCCGCAGTTCGGCCTCCGCGCACAACTCGCGCGCGGTCAGATGGACCTCGTCCAGGCGGCGGCGCTCGTCGCGGACGAGCTCGACGTCGATCTCCGGCGCCACGGGGCCACGCCATACCGCCAGGGCCTCCCGCAGCGGCTTGACCGCGGACCCGGCCTCGCCTTCCGTGAGGGCGTCCGCCCCCTTGGCGACGGCCGTCTCGAACACCCTGACGTCGACCACCCCGTCCGGGACGATCAAGGTGTAGCCGTTGCCGACGGTGGCCAGGTCCACGCCGTCGGCGGCGAGCGGGGACAGAGCACGCCGCAGGCGGTACACATACGTCTGCACGCTCGCCTTCGCCGTGGCCGGCGGCTCGTCCTGCCAGAGCTCGGATATCAGCCGGTCGATGGTGACCACCTCGCCCGGACGCAGTATGAGAACGGCGAGCACAGCCTGCTGCTTGGCGGCCCGAACCATGATCGCCCGGCCGCCGCCATCCACCACCGCCAGGCGTCCCAGCAATGTGAACATCCACCCACCTCCGACCGGAATCCTGGTCGAAGTCGGTATGTTCCGGGTATGGCGCGGGTATGCCTGCCCATCACGTTCGGACGGCCTCAGCTCGACCGGGCGATCGCGGCGGAACGGACAGGCACACGCGAGGGATCCCCCGGTTACTCCTCAGCAGCCGTTTTCGCTGATGATCTCGTACTTGGTGCAGCTGCCGTCACAGCAGTGGGCGCGGAGCCTGATGGGGTAAACGCACTTGTAGATGTAGTAACACTCCACGGCTGCGGCGCTCTCCTGCGGGACGATCATCCCCAGCAGCCGGTCGCTGAGCTTTCCCAGAGCAGACGTCATGACCCATTCCTTTTGATGTAGGGGTTGCCTGGCTTCCTCCGCCCGCCGGCCGCGTGTGCGCAACGCACGAGCGGAGATGACACGAGGTCAAGGCTTGCTCATCGCCCTAGCCCGTCGATCGCGTGCCGCTAGCGGCGCCGCGTTCGCGGGCGGGCGGTGTTGCCCGAGCGGCGTCCTCTGGCGGGGCTGGACGTCGGCTCAGGGACCGGCAGGTTCACCCCCGGACTGGCTGTTCTTGACCTGGCACCACGTCCAGCACGAGCAGGGGGCGGCAACCTCAGTGGGCGCGCCTGTGGACGGCGGCGGCCCGAATCAGACCGGGCGGCGCACGCGGCAACCGGATCGGCAGCGAGAGGATCCCGGCGACCGGCCGTTCGACCGTCGAGGCCGGCGTCGAGCACCTCCGGGGTTCAGACGCGCACCACCGCGGTGCGGGTGTGCCCGCGGCTGCCACCGAGTTCCACCTTGACCGTCTTCTTGGTCTTACGCACGCCGCGATCACCTGCCTTGACCGATTTCACCGGCCAGGGCAGCGTGATCTTCACCTCGTCGGCGGTCCTGGACGGGTCGGAGACCGCGAGCCGCACCTGCTCGTCATCGCGGCGGATCAGCAGCGCGCACGGGCCGTCGGCGGCGAGCGGCCCGTCCGCGGTCTCTACCGTCCCCGCGCGCCAGAAGACGGCGGCGAGCAGGCCGTCGCGGGAAATGGCCTGCACCCCTCCGGAGTTGGCGAGGATCTCGATCCGCCCGCCGTAGGCCGCGGTCTGCGCGACGGAGGCGCCGGGCAGCACGGCATAGGCGTAGCGCGCCTTGCGCGGATCGACGCCGTGGTCGATGAGGATCGTCGTGTAGTGCCTGGTGACGCGGGTCTTGTCGCCTCCTGTGGTGGCGCCCTTGTCGATGTCCCGCCAGCGGCCGGTGCGCTTCTCGCGGATCACCTTCGCGTCGGCGCCGTCGAGCAGCGCGTAGCCGGCCACACCGCACAGGTGGGCCCAGCCGTCGCCCCGGCACAGCGGCGGATGCCCGTCATGGGTGTTGCGGTTCTCCACGACGGTCTCGATGCGGCGGCCGTCGGAGGCGGTGATTCCGGTGCCGAGCGCGATCACCGCGTCATCGAGAAGGAACCACGCCTTCTTGGCCCGCAGCGAGGAGCCGTCGGCGATCAGCTTCATGGCCGCCGCACCGTACGCGCCGTCGAGCGCCACGCCGCCGGCCCACGGGGTGGGCGGCAGGCGGCGCTTGCCGTGCCGGAGATCGGCGCGTCCGCGGGTGTCCACCGTCGTGCCCGGCAGCCGGTACGGGTCGATCGTGGGCCACAGATCGTCGTTCCAGTGAGTGAGGTCGCCGGTGTAGAGGTAGGTCATGCCGTCACCGGTGTACCAGCCGTGCAGGTTCTCCCGGTTCATGGCCTCGGCCGCGCCGATGCGCTCCGAGCTCATCGCGATCGCGAAGGCCCAGGCTGGACGGCGGTGCACGACCCGATCCATGTCGGCGAAGACGTACGTGCCCGTCGTACGCGGGCCGATCGGCACCGACGGGTCCTCCACCAGGGCCTTGGCCTTCGCGATGCTCGCCAGCGGCGCGAGCGTGTCGTAGGGGACGGCCTGGTTGCGGGTGAGCCAGCCCTTCACCAGCGGTTGCCAGCGCCGGGCATGGCGCTCGGGCGCCGCCTCCAGCAGGGTGAGGATGGCCTCGACTGTTTTCTGCCCCGCGTGGTAGTCGCGGTGCCCCTGACGCGAGACGGCCCGGCCGCGTACGCAGTCCATCATCAGCCCGTCGAAGACGAACGGCACGAAGGAGCGATCGACGATGTCGTAGACCTTCCCGGTGTCGGAGATCTCCCAGGGCGAGTGCGCGAGCATGGCGATCAGCTTGGCCACGCTCTCCAGGTAGTCCACGCCGTAGCTGCCGGTGTAGGGGTACACGTCGTGCTGGATGAACGACCCGTCGCGATAGAAGCCGTCGCCCGGGCCCTTGGTGGTCCGCAGCAGGTCGGAGACCGCGTCCTTGGCCCGCTTGACGAGCCGGGCGTCGTGGGTGAGCAATCCCCGCATCGCCACCGCCATGGCCTTGCTCGCCCGGTTGGCGCCGGTCTCGACCACGCCGGAGTGACTGACCCGGCGCTCCGGGTCGGGGCACCAGCGGCGCAACGGGCGCAGCCAGCGCTTGAGACGGTCCTGGGGCAGGCCGTCGTACAGCAGGGCGCAGGTGTCGGTCAGCGAGCGGGGCACGCCGATCTCCCACCAGAACCAGTTGCTGCCCCGCGGGTCGAGCCTCTCGTGGTAGGCGTGCTCGTACAGGAAGTCCAGCGCCCTGACCGCGATCTCGGCGACCTGCCTGTCTCGATGCATGGCGGTGCCCGGGGTGGCCCAGCCCAGCGCCAGGGTGCGCATGCGGTTGTAGGCGCGGTTGAAGTTGCCCGTCCGGGGGTCGTCCAGCGGCAGGTCGGGCCAGAGGCTCGGGCGGCCGGGGGCAGGTTTCAGCTTGCGCAGCACCGCGTGAGCCGAGCCCTCGACCGCCCGGGTCTTGTCGGCATAGGCGGCGTTGTACGACCTGCCAGCCAGCAGGCCCACCCACCGCTCACGCGCGGCGTCGAACGCGGCCCTGCCGGCCGCCTCCGCGGGTTCTTCCCAGAGGGCGAGGCCGGCCACGCCCGCGGCGCCCAGCAGGGTGGACCGCCGGCTGAGGGGGTGGGACATGGGGGCCTTCCGACAATCGGGCAATACCAAACCAAAAGGTCAATCATATATCGATCAGCATGCGACCATCTCGACCCTGTCGGGCGTCGGCCGGGCTCCGGCATCCCGGAGATCTCACCGGGGACCCACATCGCCGAGGGTGAGCGGGGTGGTGACGAGGCGCCGTTCGCCGCCGAGCGGCGAACGACCGGCCCACGGCAGGGCCGCGTGGATGAAGGGCGGTTGCGACCCGCCGAGTTGCGGGCCGACGTGCGGAGCGGTTTTCGGATAGCCGTTGACCCCTCATGTGAACGCCGTGTATACATGCGCCATACGTGCTGGATTCCTACCCAAGACGGCTCAGTGTCAGGCCCGGCGACCTGGAGATGTCATGGCGATGATGAGCAGGCGAAGCTTCCTCGCGGGAGGCGCCGCCGCGCTGGGGACCACGACTCTGGCGGCGTGTGGCAACCCGGTGACCTTGCCGGAGTCCATGGAGGCCGTCCGGCCCAACCCCGGTGGTCCGAACCGGGGCGGAGCTCTTCACTTCGGCCTGTCCACCGATCCGGCCAACCTGGATCCGCACGTCTCCACGGGCAGCGCGTCGGACTATCTGCGGCAACTCGCTTACAACGGCCTGGTCCAGTACGACGGCTCCGGCGAGATCGTCGCCGATCTCGCGGCCGAGTTCGGGTGGACCGACGAGCAGACGTACAAGGTCAGGCTCCGTCCGGACGTGAGGTTCCACGACGGGTCCACCCTGACGACCGAGGACGTGGTCTTCTCGTTCCGCCGCATGATGGACGAGGACACCGCGGCGACGTCGGGGCCGCTCCTCGACCAGGTCGCCGCCATCGAGGCCGTCGACGCCACCACCGTGGTCTTCACCTTCAAGCAGCCCGACGTGGCCTTCCCGTTCGCCCTCGCGGCGCCGACCTCCACCATCGTGTCCAGGAAGTGGATCGAGTCGGGCGCGAACACCAAGACCCAGATGATGGGCACCGGCCCGTTCCGGTTCGTCGAGCGCATCCCCGGCGTCAGCACCACCTTCGTCCGGTTCGACGACTACTTCGAGCCCGAGCTGCCGTACCTCAACGCAATCGTGTTCCAGCCGATGAGCGATGACTACGCGCGCGTGACGGCGCTCCGCACCGCCACCGTCGACATGATCGACTATGTCCCGGCGACCCATGTCGGGGTCATCACCGGCAACCCCCGGCTGCGGTTCGCGTCCGACAAGACCTTCGGTTTCGGCTTCGTCGGGTTCGTCACCAGCTGGCGGCCGTTCGACGACGTGCGCGTCCGCAGGGCGGTCGCCATGTCGATCAACAGGCCGTCGGTCCTCGACACCGCGCTGCTCGGGAACGGGCGGCCCATGGACGGGGCTCTCATGCCCGAGATCTTCGCCCCCTACGCGCGCCAGCTCGACGGCTCCATGCCCTACGACCCCGAGCAGGCGAAGTATCTGCTCAAGCAGGCGGGTCAGGAAGGGCTGACGCTGCCGGTGGTCACCACCAGCTCGTACTCGGTCATCGCCCGGCCGACACAGGCGATGTTGCCGGGCCTGCGCGCGGCCGGTATGAACGTGAACCTCACCCAGCAGGAGTGGCTGACCTTCCGGGCCAGCGTGGCCGCCCAAACGTTCCCGGTCCATTCCTGGGGAACGGCGCCGAAGTTCGGCGATCCCGCGTCGCTGCGTGACTTCATCGGCGGCACCGGCACCTTCGCGAAGAACCTCGATTTCCAGGACGACAAGATCGATGACCTGCTCGACCAGGGAAGAAGGACAGCCGACCCGGCGCTGCGGAACGAGATCTACCTCGAGGCCGAGAAACGAGCGCTGGAACTGGTCCCGATGACCTACACCGTCCGCCGCGAGCAGGGCGAGGCTCACTACCACTACGTCAGGGGCTACGAGCATCCGCCGAAGGGCGCGTGGACGGCCACGGCTCTCCGCCGGACCTGGATGGAGAAGACAGCGTGAGGCGTTTCCTTGTCAGACGATTCACCCAGGCGATCGTCCAGCTGCTCCTCGTCGGAAGCATCGTGTTCTTCCTCGCCCGGCTCATCCCCGGCGATCCCGCCAGGGCCGCCCTGGGGGACGCCGCCACGGAGGAGCAGGTGGCCCTGACCCGGGCCGCGATGCACCTCGACGAGCCCTTCCTGGGACAGTTCTTCGGATTCTGGGTGCGGCTCTTCCAAGGGGACCTCGGCACCTCCCTCATCAGCGGCCGTGCGGTGATGCAGGACCTCCCCGCCCGTATCGGCAATTCCCTCGAACTGGTCCTGCTCGCCCTGGCCGTCTCCCTGGTGGCCGGCATCGCGCTCGGCCGCATCGCCGCCACCCGGGCCGACAAGCCGTCGGACCACGCACTGGTCGCAGGGTCGATCTTCGGGATCTCCCTTCCCGTCTTCGTCGTCGGAACCCTGCTCCTGCTGGTGTTCGCGGTCCTCATCCCGATCCTGCCGCCTCGTCGCTTCGCCTCGCCACTGGACGACCCCATCGCCCACCTGCAGATCCTCGTCCTCCCAGTGGTCACGCTGGCGGCGGCCTCATGCGCCGTGGTCACCCGGATGACCAGGGCGGCGATGCTGGAGACGCTCAACGCGGACTACGTCCGTACGGCACGGGCCAAAGGGCTCGTCGAGAAGCGCGTGATCAAACGTCACGCTCTGCGGACCGCCATGCTTCCCGTGGTCTCCATGACGACCGTCGAGCTGACGACGCTCATCGGAAGCACGGTCCTGGTCGAGACCATTTTCGGGTGGCCGGGAATGAGCTCCCTGCTCATGAACGCCGTGGGGCAGCGCGACTACCCCGTCATCCAGGCCGTCGTCCTCGCCGCGGCGACCATCGTCATCCTGGTCAACCTCGTCGGAGACCTGGTGATCAGAGCCATCGATCCCCGGGCGGAGGACAACTGATCATGGCAACTGCTCCGGAGTCACTCGCGCCGGCCCTGCCTGGCACACCGCTGGTCAAGGGCGCCGGCAGGAAATCCCTTCTCCAGCGGATGGTGTCGAACCGCAGAACGTCCATCGCGGGCGCCTTCCTCCTGCTGGTCGCCGTCGTCGCGGTGTTCGCGCCGCTCATCGCCCCCTACGACTACCGCGACATCGTCGGCAAACCGCTGACCCCCGGCGGGCCGCTGGGCATCGACGACTTCGGCCGCGACGTCCTCTCCCGTCTGCTGATCGGGCTCCGTACCTCCCTCGGAGTGGCCCTGTCGGCGGTTCTGGTGGCAGGAGTCATCGGGGTCGTGCTCGGCCTGGTGGCCGGTTACGTCGGCCGGTGGGTGTCGACGATCATCATGCGCGGCATCGACGTGCTGCTCAGCTTCCCCCCGATCGTGCTGGCGATCGCGGTGGTGGCGATTCTGGGCCCGGCGCTGGTCAACGTCGTCCTCGTCATCGGCGTCCTCTACATCCCGAGGTTCACCCGGATCGTCTACAGCCAGGTGCTCTCGATAAGGAGCATGGAGTACGTCGAGGCCTCGGAGATCATGGGCACGAAGCCGGCCGACATCCTCGTCAAGACGATCCTGCCGAACGTGGCCGCGCCGATCATCGTCCAGCTCAGTCTCTCGGTGAGCTTCGCCATCCAGATGGAGGCGGGCCTGAGCTTCCTCGGCCTCGGGGCGCAGCCGCCGCTTCCGTCCCTGGGCACGATGGTCGGCGCGGGACGTGACTTCCTGGAGGTTCAGCCGACGCTCCTGATCTATCCGTCCGTGCTCATCATTCTCGTCGTTCTCGCACTCAACGTGTTCGGGGACGGCATGCGCGACCTCCTCGACCCCCGTCACCGCACCTGACGACCGTTTTCCGCGGCGACGACGGCGATTCAGAAAGGAACCCCATCACCATGGCCCTTCCCGCCACGCACAGGCTCGGCGAGCTCTCCTGGACCCAGGTCAAGGAGTTGGCGGAGCAGGATCCGATCATCCTTCTGCCCATCGGAGCCGTCGAACAACACGGGCCGCACCTGCCGATCCATGAGGACTCCATCGTGGCCGAGTGGGTCGCGGACAAGCTGGCGAAGCAGAACGGCTGCTATGTCGCGCCGGCCCTCAACTACGGACACTCCGGAACTTTCCGGGGCTACAGCGGCAACCTCTCGCTGAGCCAGGCCACGTTGCGCAACGTCACCTACGAGATCATCGAGGCTCTGGTCCAGTCCGGCTTCAGACGCGTCATCATCATCGACAACAACGGCGGAAACGTCGGGCCGGTCACGGGCGCCGGCCTTGACGCACGGCGCGACTTCGGGGTCCTGATCGGACACCTTTATCCGTGGCAGCTGGGTTACGCGCTCATGCGCGACGTGTACGACGACCCGGCCAGGGCGTACGGCCACGGGGCGGAGCCCGAGCACTCCGCGATGCTCGCGATGTTCCCGGAGCAGGTGCAGGGCGACCTCGCCGTGGCCGGGGGCCTGGAGTCCCCCAGCGGCTGGACCCCGACGAGCTACACGGAGGCGGCGATTCCCGGCTACGACGTCCGCGGGACCGTCTTCTGGGACTTCTCCGAGGTCAGCTCGACGGGATGCACCGGCGACGTGAGCCTGGGCAGCGCGAAGACCGGCGAGATCTGGATCGAGCGCGTGATCGGTTTCTGCTCGGCGTACATCCGGGAGTACGACCGGAACACCTCGGCGCAATAGCTCACCGTCCGTCCTGCACGAGCACCTGAGGAGAGGCCATGACCACCGGCACGATTCCCTCCGACCCGATCCTCTCGGTCGAGCGGCTCTCCGTGGACTTTCAGATCGCCGGCGAGTGGACACCGGCCGTGAAGGACGTCAGCTTCTCGGTTGCCAAGGGCGAGGTGGTGGCGCTGGTCGGGGAGTCCGGCTCCGGCAAGTCCGTGAGCTCGATGTCCGTACTCGGGCTGCTGGCGCCGAACTCGCGTCGCCGCGGCAGCATCCGGTTCGGCGACACCGAGATGCTCGGCCTCGAGGAAGAGGCTCTCCGCGCCATCCGGGGCAGGAGGATCGCGATGATCTTCCAGGAGCCGATGACGGCGCTCAACCCCGTCTACACCATCGGAGAGCAGATCATCGAGGCGATCCAGTGTCACGAGCCCGTACCGGCGGCCGAGGCCCGCGAGCGGACGCTGGAGTTGCTGACGAAGGTCGGGATCCCGGAGCCGGAGCGCCGGATCCACAGCTACCCGCACCAGCTCTCCGGTGGCCAGCGTCAGCGCGCCATGATCGCCATGGCCATCTCCGGTTCGCCAGAGGTGATCATCGCCGATGAGCCGACCACGGCTCTCGACGTCACGGTCCAGGCGGAGATCCTCGAGCTCCTCCGCCGCCTGCGGGAGGACCTCGGCTCAGCGGTCGTCATCATCACCCACGACATGGGGGTGGTCGCCGATCTCGCCGACCGGGTGGTGGTCATGAGGCGGGGGGAGGTCGTCGAGGAGGCGCCGGTCACCCGGCTCTTCTCCGCCCCGCGGCACGAGTACACCAGGAAGCTGCTCTCCGCGGTGCCACGGCCCGGAGGGCACGCTGAACCGGACGCGGCCACGGCCGACGCGGGCGGGAGCACGACCCTCCGGGTCGCCGATCTGGAGGTCGAGTACCCGGGGCGGCTGGGCCGCAGGGGCTTCAAGGCCGTACACGGAGTCGGTTTCACCATCGAGAAGGGCAGGGTCCTCGGCCTCGTGGGCGAGTCCGGTTCGGGCAAGTCCACGATCGGCCGGGCGCTGGTCGGCCTGGTGCGGGCGTCGGCCGGCTCCATCGAGATCTGCGGACAGGACGTGACGAACCTCAGGCCCAAGGAGCTGCGCGGCTTGCGTAGGAAGTACTCGATGGTCTTCCAGGACCCGGGGTCGTCGCTGAACCCGCGGTTGTCGATCGGAGACTCGATCGCGGCCCCCATGATCGTGAACCGCTACGCGGATCGCCGTGCCGTCCACGCGCGTGTGCTGAACCTCCTCGACCAGGTCGAGCTGCCGACGAGCTGGGCCGGCAGGTTCCCCCATGAGCTGTCCGGCGGTCAGCGGCAGCGCGTCGGCATCGCCCGCGCGCTGGCGCTCGATCCGGAGTTGCTCATCGCCGACGAGCCGACATCGGCGCTCGACGTCTCGGTTCAGGCCACCGTTCTGCGGCTGTTCCAGGAACTGCAGGACAGGCTCGGTTTCTCCTGCCTGTTCATCAGCCACGACCTCGGCGTCGTCGAGTTGCTCTCCCACGATGTCGCCGTGCTGCAGCACGGGCGGCTGGTGGAGAGCGGCCCCGCCCGTGACGTGTTGCGCGATCCGCGGACGGAGTACACCAGGAGGCTGATCGCGGCGGCGCCGGTGCCCGATCCCGTCGAGCAGGCCGAGCGCCGCAGGCTCTGGCGGGAGACGGCGAGGTGACGGGCCCGGTGATCCGGAGGCCGCGTCGGTCATCTCAGGTGGGAGACGACCGTCTCGTCGGGGCGCAGGTGATGCCGCAGGGTCCGCTCGGCGGTGTCGAAGTCGTGATCGGTCAGCGCTTTCAGCAGGGTGCGGTGCTCCGGGGCGATGACTTCCAGGCGCTTGGGGCGCAGGGACACGGCGCTGACCGCGATCCGCTGGTGCCGCGGCTGAAGGCTCGTGTAAAGGTCGATCAGGATGCTGTTGCCCGTCGCCCTCACGAAGGAGTAGTGGAAGAAGAAGTCCATCTTCGCGTGTTCGGCGATGGCGTCCCGGTCACCGGCGCGGACCTGTGCCACACGCTGGGGGTCCTCCATCCGGTCCAGGTGCTCGGACAGCCCGGCCGGTATGTCGATGCTCTTGTCACAAAGGATCTTGAAGCCGTGGAGTTCGAGCAGCAACCGCATCTCATAGGTCTCGAAAAGCTCTCCGGCCGTCACGCGGCGCACCTGGGCGCCTCGCCGGGGCAGCAGGTCGATGAACTTCTCCGCGGCCAGACGGTGGAACGCCTCGCGTACGGGGGTCCGTGACACCCCGGCCTCGTCACAGACGAGCTTCTCCTCGAGGAACGCCCCCTCGGGGATCCGCCCGCTGAGGATCGCCTCCCGCGTCCACTGGTAGGCGCGCTCGCCGGCTGTCATCGCCCGACCGTTGTCGAGTGACTGATCCATGCCACCCCCTCATCCCATTGTATACACAGCGTATACCACCGTAGGAGATTCCATGACGCATGAGCAGGGCGGAAGGCCCGCCGCGTGGCCGTCCGGCCCCGGTTTCGCCGCGGCACTCGACGGGACGAGCTTGCTGCCCCCCGACCACCACTGACAGAGCGGACCATGCTCGCCACCGGCCGGTTCACCGCCACCGCCGTGGACGGGAACGGCGGCAGAACGAAGGAAGGGTGTGTGATGACAACACTCGTCACCGGAGTGGTGGTGATCGCGACACTGGCGGCCTTCGCCCAGGCGCTGAGCGGCTTCGGCTTCGCCCTCGTGGCCGTACCGCTCCTGACACTCCTGACGGGACCCCAGACCGCCGTCACGGTGGTGACGGCCCTGGGAGGTCTGCTGGCGCTCGCCATCAGCGTCCACCAGCGGCGTCACATCGAGGGACGGACCGCGTTCCTGGTGACCGGGGCGGGGCTCGTGGGCATGCCGTTCGGCCTGCTCGCGATCACGGCGCTCAGCGCTCGCTCGTTGTCGGTGCTCATCGCCTGCGTCGTCCTGGCGTTCGCCCTCCTCCTCGGACGCGGGGCGACTCTCAGCCGCGGAGCCGGCCCCGCGGCGGCAGCGGGCTTCGCCAGCGGGGCGCTGCTGACCTCGACCGGCATGAACGGCCCTCCGGTGGTCGCGGCGTTCCAGGCGATGGGGCTGCAACCCCGTGAGCTCCGCGCGACACTCCAGGCGACGTTCTGCGCGGGAGACGCGCTGGCCGTCCTGGGTTTCCTCGCCGTCGGCCGGTTGACCGCCGACAGCCTGCTCCTGACCGCCGCCGGTCTCCCCGGCATGGCCGTGGGCTGGTGGCTGGGAGACCGGATCTTCGCGCGGACGGACCCTCGGCGTTTCAGAAGGATCGTCCTGGCGGTGCTGGTCACCAGTGCCTGCGTGGCCCTGGCCCAGGCCGCTCTGGCCTGAGTACGGCCGCATGGCCCTGCCAGGTGCCCTTGGCCACGTGACCGGACCGAACGGCCGCCGATCCGCCTGGAGCCCTTCCCCTGGGACGACCGTCCCGGCAAAGAGGGTCGCTGACCTGCGGTGTTCTTGGTGAACGGTATGACCGGCGCGTGACGGGCACTGCCACGTCACGAGGTTCTCTTTCCTGTCAGCCACCCCACCAGCCAGGCGGCGATCGCGCGACCGCCGCGCTGCACCGCCACGGCGCGGCTGCGGTGTTCGTGACCCGGCTGGTCCCGATCGTACGCACGCTCACTCCCGCTCGCCGCAGCCGTGGCCGTGCTGCGGCGCCGGCGCCGAGCGGCGGCAGGTCAGCGAGACGACGACCCCGGCTGAGACCCCGTCAGCAACGCCGCCGTCTCCGCGGAGCCGATCGGGCGATCATGCTGAACGACGGTGAGCGTGGGGGTGCCGTGTCAGGTGCCGCGTCAGGGCGGCGGCGGCGCGGTATCAGCACGGTGGGCGATGGTGGAAAACGGCTTCACCAGGACGGGACTGCACAGACTGCACGACGTGCTGGCAGGGCATGTCGGCTCCGGGAAGATCCCCGGGCTCGTCGCCCTCGTCGGCCGGGGTGACGAGACGCATGTCGAAGCGCTCGGCACGATGCGCCATGACGGCGGCACGCCGATGCGCCGTCGTGCACGGCGACGAAGCCGTAGTCGCGGTCCCGGTCGCGGAGGTCGTCGAAGTCGTAGTGGCCGATAGCCTCCTTGCCGACGTAGAGACCGTGCGGGACCGCGCCACCGGTGGGGCCGGGGACCCCCGATGGGCACGCTCGGCAGGTGGGTCTTCGCTCGACGTCCAGCATGCAGTGGCCGGCCGTCGTGACGAGGTTGCGGTACGCGGTCTGCACGGACGTGCCGGTGCACCAGTGGGGCGCGAGGTCGCTGCCGATGAAGAACACCTTGCCCAGGCTCGTGGGCGCGTCCCCCACGGGCGGGACCGTCCCTCCACCGGCGGGACGGAGAAGGAGCGCCCGCTGGGGACGACGTCCGTGGCCAGGCGCTTCCCCGAGAGATCGGTCCACACGTCGTACGGCGTGGCGTTCCTCAGGTTGGCGGCCCCGTCGGCCAGCCAGAACCTGGCGACCTCCTGGGCATCGGCCCTCGTGTACGCCAGCCGCACCGTCACCACGCTCGCGGCCCGGGCCGGCGCGGTGACGGTTGTGGATGCCAGCACGCTCAGGCGGCGATGTTCATCGGGCCTTTACCATCCCGCCAGAGATCCTTCATCGTTGATCGATGAACTCACCGCATGCCTTCCCATGTGCTGTTACGCACCCGCGCCCTTGCTCTCGTCGCCGCCGTGCTCGGCGTCGTTCTCGCCCTCGGGACGGGTCTGCACCCCGCCCACGCGGCAGACCCGCTGCCCGGGATCGACGGCAGCGGCACACCCCGTGACCCGTACCAGATCGACTCGGCCGACGACCTGCGCACCGTCGCCGGCGCGATCAACGGGGACCCGGGCGGCCACGGCGGCGCTGCCTACCGGCTGACCGCCGACGTCGACTTCGGCGGAAGCACGTTCGGTGGCATCAACTCCTTCACGGGCACGTTCGAAGGCGCGGGTCACACGATCAGCAACATCGAGTTCGTACGGGAGGAGTCGGCGGGCGGCGAGGCCGACCGCCTGGGCCTGGTTCGTCGTCTGGACGGCGGCACGGTCCGGAACCTCACCCTCGACGGTGTGCGGGCCGACGCCGGGACGAGCACCGGCGGCTTCATCGGCGCCGTCGCCGTCGTGGCCACCAACGCCACCCTGACGGGCAACGCCGTGACCGACGCGGAGCTCACGGCGAACAGCGCCGAGAAGGTGGGCGGCATCGTCGCCGAGCTGCGCAACGGGACCGTCGAGGACAACCTCGTGACCGGTTCCCTGAACGCGGGCGAGATGCCCGGCGGCATCGCCGCCTACGTCAACCAGAACTCCCAGGTCCGGCACAACCTGGTGGCGGCCGACCTGAGGATGGCCGTTCCCGGCGGGGACGGTGGCACGCGCGGCAACGACGCGGGGCTCATCGTCGGCTACCCGGGCTCGCCCAACGGCTCCACCTTCGCCGGTAACGTCGTGCTGTCCGGCTCGATCGCCTATTCGGGCAAGGTCGACGGGTTCGTCGGCCGCATCATCGGATACACCGGCTACGACGGCTGGACGGCCGAGAACAACCTGGCCAACGCCGCGATCACCATCGGCGGCGACCCGGTCGCCGGCCCCGGCACCAAGAACCAGCACGGCACCGACGCCACGGCCGACCAGCTCGCCCAGCAAGCGACGTACGAGGGCCTGGGCTGGGACTTCACCAACGCCTGGCGCTGGGACGACGCGCTGGGCCACCCGGTGCCGCGGTACACCCCGACGTTGTTCGGCAGCGGCACCGCGAAGCAGCCCTACGAGATCGCCTCCGCCGAGGACCTGGAGCTGCTCACCGCTCAGCTCAACGCCGGCAACGCCCGGTACACCGGCGACAAGCACTTCGTCCTGACCGCCGACCTCGACTTCGCCGGACGCGAGCCGTTCGGCGGCATCAACCGGTTCGAGGGCGTGCTGGACGGCGCCGGGCACACGGTCAGCGGCCTGGTCTACGCCCCGCAGGAGAGCGCCGGCGGCGAGGCCGACCGGCTCGGCCTGGTGCGGCAGCTCGACGGCGGCACCATCCGCGGCCTCACCCTGGCGGATGTCACGGCCGACGGCGGCACGCGCGGCGGCTTCGTGGCCGGTCTCGCCGTCGTCGCCACCGACGCGACTTTGACGGGCAACGCCGTGCTCGACGCCGAGCTCACGGCCACCAGCGCCGAGAAGGTGGCGGGCCTGGTCGCCGAGCTGCGCGGCGGCTCCGTCGCGGGCAACTGGGTGCGCGCCACGGTCAGCGCGCAGAGAATGCCGGCGGGTCTCGTGTCCTACACGAACAACGGCGTGACGGTCCGCGACAACCTCGTGGACGCGAACCTCACCGTGGCGGCCGACGGCGGCGCGGGCGGCACCCGCGGCATCGACGCCGCACACGTCGTGGCCTACCCGGGCAACCCGGGCTCGGGCAGTTCGTTCACCGGCAACGTCGCACGGTCCGGCGCCATCGACTACACGGGCAAGACCGACGGTTTCGTCGGCCGCGTCGTCGGCTACACGGGGTACGACGGCTGGACCGCGCAGGACAACCTCGCGAACAGCGAGATCACCATCGGCGGGCAGACCGTCACCGGACCGGGCACCAAGAACCAGCACGGCACAGACGCCACGGCCGACCGGCTCGCCCAGCGAGCGACGTACGAGGGCCTGGGCTGGGACTTCACCAACGCCTGGCGCTGGGACGACGCGCTCGGACACCCCGTGCCGAAGTACGTCTCCTCGGACGAGGCGCCGAACCGGATCACCACCACCTTCTACGGCGACCCGGGCACGCAGCGCGCCTTTACCTGGTATTCGACGCTGGACACGGGCAACGCCGCCGCCGTGCTGAGCACGGACCGCGAGTTCCCCGAGGGCTCGGCCACGGTGACGGTCGAGGCGCAGCGTGAGCAGAACGAGTACGGGGAGACCTTCTACCGCGCCATCGCCCGCGACCTGCGGCCCGGCACCACCTACTACTACCGCGTGGGCAACGCGGCCGAGCAGGTGTGGAGCACCACCGGCACGTTCGTCACGGCGGACGGCGGGGACGAGGACTTCACGTTCGTCGACCTGACCGACACGCAGTCGCAGAACCTGGCCGAGGCGGAGCTCTCGGCGCAGACCATCGCCAAGGCGCTCAAGCACGTGCCGGACGCGGAGTTCGTCATGCACAACGGCGACGTCGTCGAGAACGGCGGCCGGGAGCAGGACTGGACGGACCTGCTCGACTCCGCCCGCGCGAGCCTGCTGAGCACCACGCTCGCGCCGGCGTCGGGCAACCACGACGCGGCGGCGAACGCGTTCGCCGACCACTTCACGCTGGAGGGCCCGCAGGACCAGGACCGGTCCAGCGGCGTGTACTACTCGTACACGTACAACCGGGCGCACTTCGTGGTGCTCAACACCAACGAGGGCGGGGCCGAGGGAATCTCCCAGAAGCAGATCGACTGGCTCCGGGCCGACGCCGAGGCCGCGCGCGCCGCCGGTGCCCGGTGGCTCGTCCTGTCCATGCACAAGGGCACCTACACGACGGCGAACCACCTGGACGACGAGGACGTCATGGCGATGCGCCGCAGCCTCGTGCCGGTGATCGACGAGCTGGACATCGACCTGGTGCTGCAGGGCCACGACCACGTGATGAGCCGGTCCAAGGTGCTGGCCGCCGACCCCAAGGGGGTCGAGGGCGCCCGCCCCGTAGAGACCACCAAGATCACCGAGGTCCGCAACGGGAAGCGCATCGAGTACGCGGTGGATCCCGAGGGCACCATCTACTTCCTGCCGAACACCGCCGGTGCGAAGCACTACACGCAGGCCACCAACCCGCAGGGTGTGGACCTGGAGCCCTACCTGCGGCTGTTCGACCGCACCGGTGAGCAGGCGGGCGAGAACTTCACGGCGGTGAACGTCACGGCCGACCGCCTCACGGTGAACGTCTACGACATCCGCGAGCGCGGCGTGCCACGCCTCTTCGAGGGCTTCGGCATCGACCGCGCGATCTCCCCGGTCAACGCCCGGATCGGCAAGCTGCCCGCCGCCGACGACGTCACGCTGAAGGACGCCGAGGCGGTGGCCGCGGCGCGCGCCGCCGTCGACGCTCTCACTGAGGCGCAGCGCGGTGCCCTGACCGGGCTGCCGCGCCTGGAGGCCGCCGAGCGGCGGCTGCGCGAGCTGGGCGGCCTGGTGTCCACGGACGGCAAGACCGTGGCCTGGGCCGACCCCGACGCGACCGCCCGCCAGCTGGTCACCGTCCGCAACGACACCGCCTCGGACTTCACGGGCACGCCGGTGCAGCTCCGCATCCCGTCGGCGCCCGACGTCGAGCGGGACGAGCTGGCCTTCTTCGCCGCCGACGGCGCGCCCCTGCCGTTCGAGGTGGAGACCTGGCAGCCGGGCGGCACCTCGACGGTGTGGGTCCGGGTGCCGAGCCTGCCCGCCAGGTCGGCGCGGCAGGTGTGGGCCTACTTCGGCGGCGGGGCGCCCGGCAACGACCCCACGGCCGTGTGGGGTGAGGCGTACTCCCTGGTCGAGCACTTCGGCGGCGACACCACGAGCGGCGCGCGCCGCACCGACTCCACGGGCCGGCAGACCGGCCTCGTGGTGGGCGACGACCTGACCACCGGCGCCTCGGAGCGGGGCACCGGCCAGACGCGGTTCGAAGGTTCGCGCCTGCAGTACCCGGGCGACGTCGGCGGCGGTCACGACCGCATAGCGATCAGCGGCGTGTACTCGCTCACCGAGGAGGACCTGGCCGCACTGGGCTCGGCGGCCCCCGTGGTCGCGAAGGAGAGCGCGACCGGTGACGGGCAGCTCACGTTCTGGCAGGGCATGCGGCCGGACGAGCGGCCAGAGGAAGGGCAGGTCGGCACGCGCCTGGCGGGCAACAGTTTCGAGTTCGGGAACGTCGACCTGAGCCACCGGTTCGGCTTCCCTGCCGACGGCAAGCCGCACCTGGTCACCCAGACCTACGACGGCATGACCTACTCGGTGTTCGTCGACGGCCGCGAGGTGCACAGCCAGATGGTCGAGTACCGCAGCACGTTCGCGGACCCGGCCGTGCAGACGACGATCGGCGACTACTACACGAACGACGGCACCCTCCGGTCGCCGTTCCGTGGCCTGGTCGACGAGGTGCAGATCGCGGGCGTGGCGTTCACGCCCGCCTTCGAGGCCTTCCGGTACGCGAACCTGTTCGGCGACGCCGTGAGCTTCGGCGAGCGGGTCGAGCGTGCGGACGAGCGGCTGACGCTGGTGGTCGGCACCCCGCGTGCCGGCAGCGCGCTGGAGGCAGGTCTGGTCGAGGTGACCGGCACGGTCAGCCGGCGCGCGGTGCTCACCGCGCAGGTGGCCGGTGAGCGGGTGCTCAACCAGCGGGTCGACGCCGGGCCGTTCACGGTCCGCATGCCTGTGAACGCGATCGGCGAGCAGACGCTCACGGTCGGCGCCGCAGCCGCCGGCCGGTCCGGTGGGCCCGGTTCCGGTGGGCCTCGCGACGTGGCCGAGCCGGTCGAGGTTCCGGTCACGGTCAAGGACACCGTGGCGCCTGCCGCACCGGAGGTGAGCGACGACGCGTCGTCGGCCTCCGGGCAGAACCCGAGCGTCACGCTGAGCGCGACGCCGCAGACCAAGGACCGCGAGCGGGTCGAGGCCACGTTCTACGCGGGCCCGACCATCCCGCTCGACGACTCGAACGTCGTGGTGCGCAGCGGGACCACCCCGGACCGGGTGCCCGACGCGCTGACGCCCGGCAGCGGCACCGTCAGCGAGCAGCTGCTGCCGACGACGGTGGGCACGAACGAGAACCCGTTCCAGATTTACGAGATCTCGCTGACCGGCGAGCAGGCGAAGCAGAAGGAGTTCCACCTGACCTGGACGGGCTCGGGGGACGAGCGCACCGTCTCGGCCCACGTGTACGACCACGCGGCCGGCCGCTGGATCCCGAAGGACTCCGGGTCGGAGCCGTCCGGCACCGCGGTCGAGCTGGACGTGACCGCCCGCGCCGACGAGAACGTCGTGGCCGGCGGGAAGCTGCACCTGCTGGTCTGGCGCGGTCTGACCGCGCTGCCGGGGCAGGAGGGCGACGACATCGAGTCGCTGCCCACCGCCGACCGGTACGACTGGGCGTTCGACCACGTGCCGGACTCCCAGCTCTACGCGCAGGCGACGCCCGACCTCATGACCCACCAGTTCGAGTACGTCACCGACGTCGCGAAAGAGCGCAAGACCGCGCTGGTGCTGCAGGCGGGCGACTGGGTCAACCGCGAGTACCTGTCGCAGGAGTACCAGTGGGCGAACGCCGAGCCGTCGGCGCGAGCGCTGGAGGAGGCGGGCCTGCCCTACATGATCTCGTGGGGTAATCACGACTACTCGGACGCGCGCAACGGCCGTGTCATGCTGCCGAAGTATTTCCCGATGGAGCGGTTCGAGAAGAGTCTCGAGGGCAGCCCCTGGCGGTTCGGGGGCAGCGACGACATCGACAACTACTACTACACGGCCGAGATCGACGGGGCGAAGCTCCTGCTGCTCACCGTCGGCTTCTTCTCCGCGGACAACGCCGGCGACGCCGGACTGGCCTGGGCCAAGGGCGTCATCGAGGCCCACACCGGCCACGCGGTGATCCTGGCCAACCACAACTCGGTGAACCAGGGCGTCAACGGCTGGTCGAACGACAACGTCACCAGGGCGCTGATCGATCCGTACCCGAACGTCAAGCTGGTGCTCGGCGGCCACATCGCCGGCACCGGCGTCGCCTCGCGGGAGACCGCGGGCGGCAACCGGGTCTACGGCGTCCTGACCGACTACCAGTCGCGCGTCTACGGCGGGCAGGAGTACCTCAAGCACATCAGCGTCGACGCCGAGAACGACCTGATGTACTTCAACACCTGGTCACCCCTGCTCGGCAAGGCGACGTCCGACGGGAACTGGCACCACGCGGTGCCCGAAGGCGCGATCCCCGGTTTCCACGGCGCGGACACGGAGAACTTCGCCCTGGAGATCGACCTCGGCGGCAGCACGACGCGGACCCTCGCGGCCACGTCGCTCACCGTCGCGGCCGGCGCGCGGCAGCAGGTCGGGGACGTGCGGTCGGCGGTCGGCGCCGAGCAGGTCTCGGTGGTGCTGGACGGCGTCAAGGGCGGCGGCTCCTACGAGTGGTACGCCGAGCTGCGCGACCCGGCGGGCCACGTGACCCGCAGCGCCGTCAGCTCCTTCACCGTGGCCGAGACGCCGGCGTTGCCCGCATGGGACGCCGGGACCGTGTACACCGCGGGCCACGAGGTGACCTACCGCGACGCCGTCTGGCGGGCGGCGTGGTGGACCCGCGACCAGGAGCCGGGCGACCCGAACGGGCCGTGGCAGGAGATCGCCACGACCGACGACGGCACCGCCGTCTGGAAACCGTCCCGCATCTTCGTGGCCGGTGACGTGGCGGAGCACCGCGGGAAACGGTACGAGGCCGCATGGTGGACCCGCAACCAGGAACCGGGCAACCCACACGGGCCGTGGCGCCCACTGAGCTGACCCCGGGTCGTGCGCACCGCCGCCCGAGCGTTCGCATCACGCACGAGAGCGCCGGCCACCAGACTGGCCCTCAGGCTGGTACGGCGACCGTCGCCGACGAGACGCGCTCCCGTCGAGACCGACCCGCTGCCGACCGACCCGGGCCCCGCCCTGAAACTACGAGTGCCGGCCGGGTGAGGGGCCCAGTTTCTGCAGGTCAGGGCGTGACGATGGCGAAGTCCGGCGTGGGCTCCTCCAGCACGGCGGTCAGACGTTGCAGGGCGGTCATGTCGCCGTCGTGGCCGAGACCGCCGGCGCCGCCGTCTCCGGCGAGCAGGGAGAGCAGGCGCTGCCTGGTGAGCTGGAGCGTCAGGTCCGCGCCGTCGCCGGACGGTGACGTCTCGTGGATCAGAACACCGTTGGACATCGTGGTGCGGTGGCGCTCGTCCAGGTCGGTGATGTGCCAGTCGATGGCGAAGTGCTCGTTCCAGGCACTGGGGCCGTTCACGCGGATGGCGAGGGAATCGAAGATCTGCTCGATGGTGAGCGCCTTGAGCATGTCCGGTGCGGTGGTGTCGGTCGTGCCCGCCGAGGGGCGGCCGGTCAGTTCGGTGGCGCCGGTCAGGTAGAAGTTGCGCCAGGTGGCGTTCTCGGCGCCGTGCCCCATCCGGGTGTAGACCTGGGCCAGGAGTCTGCGGGCCGCCGAGTCGTTCTCGTCGGCGAACACCGCGTGGTTGAGCAGGGTCGCCGCGAAGCGCAGGTCACCGTCCCGGACGTAGCGCTCGGCCAGCCCCACCACGGCGGAGGTGCCGCCCAGGCATTCTACGTAGCGGCGGGCCTGTTCGACGGGCGGGTGCTCCCACAGATGGGCGGGATTGCCGTCGAACCAGCCCAGGTAGCGCTGGTAGATGGCTTTGACGTTGTGGCTGACCGAGCCGTAGTAGCCGTGGGTGTGCCAGGCCCGTTCGAGGGCGGGCGGCACCTGCATGGTTTCGGCGATCTCGGTGCCGGTCATGCCGCGGTTCACCATGCGTACGGTCTGGTCGTGCAGGTAGGCGTACAGGTCGCGCTGCTGCGACAGGAAGGTGACGATGTCGTCCCTGCCCCAGGTGGGCCAGTGGTGGGAGGCGAAGGCCACGTCGGCGCGGTCGGCGAACAGCGCGATGGCCTCGGTCAGGTAGCGGGCCCAGACGCGCGTGTCGCGGACCAGCGCGCCGCGCAGGGTGAGGACGTTGTGCAGGTTGTGGGTGGCGTTCTCGGCCATGCACAGGGCGCGGTGGTCGGGGAACAGGAAGTTCATCTCCGCCGGGGCCTCGGTGCCGGGGGTGAGCTGGAAGACGATGCGTACGCCGTCGACGGTCTCCTCCTGCCCCGTACGCGTGATGTCGACGGTGGGCGGGATGAGGGAGACGGTGCCGGACGAGGTGCCCATGCCGAGACCGCAGCCGAGCTGGCCTTCGGGGGAACGGGGCAGGAGCTGGCCGTACATGTACAGGACCCGGCGGTTCATGGCGGTGCCGGCGTAGACGTTCTCGGAGACGGCGTGCTCCATGAAGTGGGCGGGAGCGATGACCGGGGTGCCGGTGACGTCGCGGGTGCCGTCCATGACGCCGCGGGCGCCGCCGAAGTGGTCGGCGTGGGAGTGCGTGTAGACCAGGCCGGTGACCGGGCGATCGCCGCGGTGGTCGCGGTAGAGCCGTAGTGCGGCGGCGGCGCACTCGGTGGAGACGAGCGGGTCGATGACGATGACGCCGCGTTCGCCTTCCACGATGGTCATGTTGGACAGGTCCAGGCCGCGCACCTGGTAGATACCGTCGGTCACCTCGAACAGCCCTTGCTTGGCGCACAGTTGCGCCTGCCTCCAGAGGCTGGGATGGGCGGTCTGCGGGCAGTCGCCGCTGAGGAAGTCGTAGGCGTCGTTGTCCCAGATGGCCTTGCCGTCGGCCGCCTCGACCACGGCGGGGGTCAGTTGGGCGACGAATCCGCGCTCGGCGTTGTCGAAGTCCGCACGATCGTGAAAGGGAAGGTCTGCCATGGGACGGTGCTGCCCTCAGCCGTCTCCGGAGAAGGCAAGGAGAGCCTCAAAATTCCTCGTCACGGCCAGAAACGAGCGGGAGGACGCCGGGACGATCCCGCCCGTCCCGGCAGCAGGCCTGGCGCCGCGTGGACGAGCCGGCGCGCGTCGATGCCTGCTCGACCTGGGCTTGCTCGATACGCACCCGCTCGTTCACTCTTGGCCGAGTGCATACCGTGGCCCGCGTTGAGCGCCGGATGCCTGAGGAAGGCTGAGCACATGTGTCCTTCCCGGGCCGGCCTGCCGGCATGGCTGCGGACGGCGGGCGCCATCATGGTGATCGTCGGCCTCTACTTCGTCGTGCCGATGCCGTGGGCACAGGCGGAGGCCGACCGGACCGCGCTGCGTGCGGTCGTGTGCCTGGCCGGGCTGGCCGTGGTGACGTGGCTGCTGACGCGTCAGGTCAAGCGTGCGCTGCGGCCCGACCGGCTCGTCGCGGAGCAGATGGCGGTGCTGCTGACCATCGTCACCGTCGTGGTGGTCTTCTTCGCGGCGGCCTACCTCGTGATGGCCGATCAGTTCACCGGGATCCGCACGCGACTGGACGCGCTGTACTTCTCGGTGACGACGCTGGGCACGCTCGGGTACGGCGACGTCGTCCCCGTCGGGCAGGGGGCGAAGGTGGCGGTCATCGTGCAGGTGGTGTTCGACCTCATCATCGTGACGTCGGCTTTGACGATCGTCGTGGGCGGCGTGCTCGTCCTGGCCGTGATGACCGTGCTGGTGGTCATCGGGACCGTACTGACCGGCAAGGGCGTCGGAGGGCTGCTGTGACGTTCGCGGCGGGACTGCGCGGCGTCCAGCGGGCCGACCTCGGCAAGGAGATCATCGCGGGTGTGACGCTGGCGGCCGTGGCGATCCCGCTGAGCATCGGATATGCCCAGATCGCCGGTCTGCCGCCGGTGGTCGGCCGGTACACCGCCATCCTGCCGATGCTGGTCTTCGCACTGTTCCGAGCCCGTGCTGGTCGGCTCATCGCGGGCCTGACCGTCGAGATCCTCACCAGCCAGGTGAAGAAGATCCTCGGCGTCCACACCAGCGCCGAACGGTTCTTCCGGAACGGCGGGAGATCATCACCAAGCTCCCCCAGGCACACCTGTGGAGCATCGTCATCGCGACCGTGCTGGCGACCGTCGCACCGCTCCCAGATCCCCAGCGCCGTCCGCACGCGTTTCCCAGGCCGTCAGGGTGGCCACCTCGGCGTCGCCGTGGCGCGATGGACTCACCACCCATGGGGAGCCGGCGACCGATCCGCAGATGCGCCACGGATGCAGAACCGACGCTACGCGGATGTCACCATGTCGGTAGTGATCCGATCCCACCTGCCATGATTACTTAGAGCATTGAATCAATCACCAAAAGTGACTGCCTGGCTTTTGGGGGAGGTCCATTGCTTCTCCATGTCTTTCACGCAACCCGGGCCGCGGCCGCACTCGGCGGCGCTGCCGTCCTCATTCCGCCGCTGGTCCTTCCCGCCGCGGTCGCCGGCGAGGCGCGCACCGCCGCGGTCACGGTCGCGGTCACGAACGGGGTGCAGTTCACCGGCGCGGCCGGCAAACCCCTCCACGCGCACGCAGGCGGGGTGATCCGGGTGCGCGGCTACTTCTACTGGTTCGGCCAGAACGCCCACGGCAACAACCGCTTCCGGTTCATCTCGGTGTATCGCTCGACCGACCTGCGCACCTGGGAATTCCGCAACCACGTGCTGACCCAGTCCTCGGCCCCCGAGCTGAAGGTCGCCGGCCTCTGGCGGCCCAAGGTCATCTACAACGCCCGCACGAAGCAGTACGTGCTCTGGATGCGCAAGGAGAAGAAGGAGGGGGACTTCAGCCAGGGCCGGGTCGCGGTCGCCACGTCACCCACCGTGGACGGCGACTACCGCTACCGGGGCAGTTACCGGCCTCTCAACGACAAATCCTTTGACATGACCGTATTTCGCGACGACGACGGCCAGGCGTACCTGATCTCGACCACCAACGCCCAGGAAGACCTCACCATCTTCCGCCTGACTCCCGACTACCTCAGGGTGGCCGCCAGGGTGACCACCCTGCGCGGCGTCAAACGGGAGGCCCAGGCGATCTTCAAACGCGGCGGTGTCTACTTCCTCGTGAGCTCAGGCGTCACCGGATGGCAGCCCAACCAGGCCAAATACGCCACCGCGACCCGCATCGCCGGGCCCTGGAGCCGCATGGCCGACGTCGGCGACAGCATCGCCTACGGCTCGCAGGCCGCGCACGTCCTTCCGGTCCAGGGGAGCGCCACGACCTCGTACCTCTACATGGGCGACCGGCATGCGAACGCGTGGGGCGGCAAGATCAACGCATCTGAGTACGTCTGGCTGCCGCTCCGGTTCCCGTCCACAAGGTCGCTGTCGATGCGGTGGTACCCGCGGGTCTCCATCAATACGGCGACCGGCGTGGTGCGCGGCCTCGGCTCCGGGCACGCCTACGAGATCGTGCGCGCCCGGCACAGCGGCAAGTGCCTGACCGTGCGGTGGTCCTCCAGGGCCGACGGAGCCGGGACCGCGCAGCAACCCTGCGGCACCGCCGCCAGCCAGAACCAGCACTGGCAGGTGCTCGGGCTGGGCAACGGCTACCACCAGCTCGTCGCCAGGCACAGCCACAAATGCCTCACCGTGCCGTCGTCGTCCACCGCCAGTGGAGTACGGGTGACGCAGCGGACCTGCGGCACCGGCGCGAACCAGCAGTGGCGGCTCACCCGGACCACCGGCGGCTACTACCGGATCACCGCCCGGCACAGCGGCAAATGCCTGGACATCCGCTACGGCTCGGCCGCGTCCGGCGTGCGGGCCATCCAGTTCACCTGCAAGGGCAGCGCCAATCAGCAGTGGCGGCGGGCGGGCGCACCCTATTGAGCCTGCCCCGACCGTGTGCCCGGTTCCGGATCTCCTACGGACGGAGGAACATGTATCACCCCTTCAGGCGTTCGGTGCCCGTCATCGCCGTCCTCATCGCCGTGCTGCTCGCCGCATCGCTCGCCGCCATGCCGTCGCAGGCCCTGACCCCCGCGGCGAAATCTCCGCTGCAGGTATGGGTCTATCCCGGTAACAAGGTGGCCATCCAGCCAACCGTCTACGGTGTGAACAACGAATGGCGCCACATCACCAGCGCCGAGTTCCCGGCCTTCAACGCCAAGCTGCGCAGTTTCGGATACCGGCTGCTGCGTTTCCCCGGCGGCTGGGAATCGGAGCACTACGACTGGGCGACCAATACCACTCCTGGCTGGAGCAAGGCTCCGAGGCAGACGGGCGCGAATGCGACGCAGGCCAAGAAGGCAGGCGTCAAAGCGGCGTTCGTCGTCAAGACTGCCCCCTATGTCGGCAACCCGACCACGGCCAACCTGAACATGCTGAAGAACGAGGCCCGCCGCCTGGTGCGGGCGCACGGCGGCACCGTGAAGCACTGGCTGATCGGCAACGAATGGTGGCTGCAGCAGGGTGGTGACCGGGCGACGAAGCTCCGCAGATACGTGACCGTGGCACGAGCCATCGCACGGGAGATGAAGGACGCCAACCGCTCGATCAACGTGTACGTGACCGGCGACTGGACGGCCCCCTGGGAGTTCACCTGGATGCGGAACGGCTTCGCCGCCGGATGGCGCCACGTCGACGGTGTGGACCTGCACATCTACGCGGGCGACGACGGCTCTGCCACCGATTACCGGCACATTCCACGCAACCTGGCAGCCATCAAGTCAAGAACCGGGAAGTCGAAGATCTTGGTCTCGGAGTGGGCGGCCACCAAGGCCAACTCCGTCGGGACGAAGAGAGCGTTGCGCTCGGTGAACACCATGGTCGTCATCATGCACACGATGATCCGGGCCGGCGTGACGTCCATGTCCTACTGGCCGGCACCTGACATCGCGCAAGGAATCGGGCTTGTCCACGAGGTGCGAAGCGGGGTCTATCGAGACCTGCCGCACGGTCAGGCGTTCAGATGGATGGCCAACGGGATGACGGGCCACTCCGTCGCGACCACCGGCACCCCGGCGACGGTCGCCTCACACCACACCGGCAACAGGACCATCACCGTGCTGATCCCGTCCAAGGAGCTGTCCAAGCAGCCCGTCACTGTGCATTTCGCCAACACGAACGTCACCCAGGTTCTTTCCGGACACGTCATGTGGATGAAGGACCCGAACGCGATCAAGCAGGCGGCGAACATCACCGGCATCAGCGTCACCGGCTTTGATCCGGCGAAGAACACGGTGACCGTCACCGCCAACCCCGCGACCGCCGGACGGGGCAGCAGCTACGAGCTCATCAAGCTCGTCGTCAGGTACCGGTAGGACTCCGCGTCCAGGGACCCACGCGTCGGATCGAGTCATGTAGCGGCGGCGGCGAGCGGGTCGACCTCGGCATCCTCCACCGTACCGACCAGGTGTGGACCTCCGACAACACTGACGCGCTGGACCGGCTGGAGATCCAGCACGGCTTCTCCCAGCTCTATCCGGCACGCGTCATGGGCGCCTGGGTGACCGACAGCCCCAACCCGTACACAGGCCGGACGATCCCGCTCGACCGCCGCTTCCACGTGGCGAGTGCGCGGTTCCGGTATACCGGCGTTCGCTCCGCTTCGGGCTGGCCGGCCACCGGACCAGCGTGTCAAGAATCCGCCGGCCCTCAGCTGCGCTGGACGAACTGGGGGGTGATGAGCTCGGTCCGTCCGGCGGTAGACCCACGGCCGGAGCTCGCCTTGACCCTGGCCGCCAGGATGGGGCCGTGGAGCAGCGGGTCGTACGTCTGCTCCTGCCACGTACGCAGCCGCTCGGCGAGGTCCTTCTCGACTTCCGCGAGGTCCTCGCTGCCCGCCAGGTTCACCGTCTCGTGGGGGTCTGCCTCGACGTCGTAGAGCTCGACGCGGGACCGGAGGCTGGTGTCGTCGACGCCGACGGCCGAGCCCGAACGCGCGATGTCGAGAGGCAGCGGCACGATCGGCCGCTCCTCGTAGCTGATGATGTACTTGTACCTTTCCGTACGCACGCAGCGCACCGGGTCGTACTGGCGCAGGCCATGCCAGTTCTTCTCGGCGTAGATCTCCTGACGCGGTGTGCCCTCGCCACCGACCAGCTCCGCGGCGAAGCTGGTCCCCTGCACGTTCGCAGGGACCGGCGCCCCGAGCAGGTCGAGCAGGGTCGGGACCACGTCGACGTGGCTGACCAGCCGCGAGCTGCGCGGCTGCACGGGCGGGGTCGCGGCGGGCAGCCGCACGATGAGCGCCACCTCGATGCCGGAGTCGAAGAGCGTGGACTTGGCGCGCGGGAACGGTACGCCGTGGTCGGTGGTGAAGATGACGATGGTGTTGTCCTCCAGGCCGAGTGTGCGCACCTGGTCGAGGATCCGGCCCGTGGCCGCGTCCGCGTACGAGACGGCCGAGTTGAACCGGCGCAGGTCCTCCAGCCCCTCCGCGGTCGGCCTCATGTAGGGCGGCACGTCGACCTTCATGTCGTCCGGCGCCGGGAACCGGTGCGGCGGGAAGGGCCGATGCGGTTCGAACATGCCGACGACCATGAGGAAGGGTTCGTCCTCGGCGGCGAGCGTGGCGAGCCGGTCGACCGCGAGCTCCGCGACGACGGGGGCCGCCTGGCGGTCGGCGTTGAGGTCGATGACCTGGTCGTATCCCAGGGTGGCGCAGTCGGCGCTCTCGTGCTGCAGTCCGACGAGGATCGACCGGTAACCACGCGGCGCGAGCAGCATGGGCAGGGTCTGCTCGTTCGCGTGGTACTCCCAGCCGAGATGCGCCAGGCCCATCAGCCCGTTGCTGTGCGGGTACCTGCCGGTGAACAGGGACCCTCGCGCCGGCGAGCACAACGGCGCGGTCGAGAACGCCCTGTCGAAGACCACGCCGCCGTCCGCCAACGCGTCCAGGTGGGGTGTCCGCACGTGCTCAAGGCCGTAGGCGCCGAGGTAACGACCGGTGTCGTGCCAGTGGACGAGAAGGATGTTGGGTTGGGCAGTGCTTGTCACGAGCGATCCTCGATCAGTGGGGTTCAGGAGAAGGCGGGCTATTTCAAGCCGGTTGTGGCGATGCCGCGCACCAGCCAGCGCTGTCCCAAGAGGAACGCGATGAACACCGGCAGGAGCGACACGACGGACATCGCGAAGAGCGCGCCCCATGAGGTCTCGCCCTGGGAATCGACGAAGGACCGCAGCGCCACCGGGACGGTGTAGGCCTCGGGGGACGTCAGGTAGATCAGCGGCGTGAAGAAGTCGTTCCAGGTCCAGATGAACGTGAAGATCGCCGTCGTCGCCAGGGCCGGGACCATCAGCGGGAGGATGATCCTGGTGAAGATGACCACGTGCCCGGCGCCGTCGATCCCCGCGGCCTCGTCGAGCTCGCGTGGGATGCCGCGGATGAACTGCACCATGAGGAAGACGAAGAAGGCGTCGGTGGCCAGGAACTTCGGCAGCACCAGCGGCATCAGCGTATTGATCCAGCCGAGGTGGGAGAACAACACGTACTGCGGCACGATGATCACGTGCAGCGGGAGCATGATGCTCACGAGCATGACGGCGAAGGACAGCCGGCGGCCGCGGAAGTCCTGCCGCGCGAACGCGTAGGCCGCCATCGCGCAGGACACGAGGTTGCCGGCGATGCTGAGCACGACGATCACGATGGAGTTGACCAGGTAGTGGCCGAAGGGATAGCGCAAGGCCTGCCAGCCCCGCGTGTAGTTCTCCGGCTGCGGATCCCTCAGCAGCAGACCCGATTCGCGGAAGATCTCACCCTCGGGCCGTAGCGAGCTCACCACCATCCACAGCAGCGGGTAGATCGCCACCACGCAGGCGACGATCACCGCCAGGTGTTTGACCAGGCTCTTGCGGCGGACGCTCCGCCGTGGGGCGGCCTGAGCGGCCGGGGCGCCGGCACGCCGGGTCGCCGGGGAGGCGGCTTCAGTTTTCATAGTGGACCCAGAATCTTGCGGCGTAAAAGTTCACGGCGGTGAAAGCCCCGATGATGATCAGCAGCAGCCAGGCGAGCGCGGAGGCGTAGCCCATGTCGAACTCGCCGAATCCCTTGTCGTAGAGGTACAGCGTGTAGAACAGCGTGGAGTCCGAAGGGCCGCCCGTCCCGCCGGAGACGATGAACGCCTGGGTGAACGCCTGGAAAGCCGAGATGATCTGCAGGACGAGGTTGAAGAAGATGATCGGCGTGATCAGCGGAAACGTGATGTGCCTGAACAGCTTCCACCTGCCCGCGCCATCCACCTGCGCCGCCTCGTAGTAGGACGAGGGGATCTGCCGCAGGCCCGCGAGAAAGATGATCATCGGCGCGCCGAACGTCCACACGTGCAGGCCCACGATGCTGTAGAGCGCGGTACGAGGATCGGACACCCAGCCGATCCCCTCGATGCCGAAATACGCCAGGAGCCGGTTGACCAGCCCTTCGGTGCCGAACATCTGACGCCAGAGAATCGCGACGGCGACCGACCCGCCCAGGAGCGAGGGCAGGTAGAGCACCGACCGGTAGAACGCCAGCCCGCGCATGCCGGTGTTGAGCAGTACGGCGATGGCCAGCGCCAGGCCGAGTTGCAGCGGCACCCCGAGTGCGACGTAGACCAGGGTGACCTTCAACGACTGGTGCAGCCGCTCGTCGCCGAGCATGCGGCTCAGGTTCTCCACGCCGATCCACTCGGCGGGCTGGAGCAGGTTGTAGTCGGTGAAGCTGAGGTAGAGGGAGGCGAGCATCGGGCCGGCGGTGATGACCACCAACCCGACCAGCCAGGGAGTGAGGAAGGCGTAGGCCGAACGGTCGCCCTTCCGCTTCGTGGCCGGGTTGTGCCGCAGGTCGCGCAGCTCGCTGATGACGCTCACGGACGACTACTCCTTGATCGCGGACGCCATGTCCGTGGTCAGCTTCCCTGCGGCCTCCTGCGGGGTCAGACTGCCGAACAGCACGTCCATCGCATGGCGCTGCAGAGTGCTGTCAAGCTTTCCGCCGCCTGCGGGGATCGCCGGCCGCTGCCCGCCGAGGTCGGGGGTGATCTTCTCGGCGAAGTCGAGCGCCTTCTTGTCCGCGGGGCTGACGCCGGCGGCGATGGCCTCGCGCACCTGCGAGTTCGCGGGCACACCCAGGCTGGTGAGCGTCACCTTGGCGGCCTCGGGGTTGTTGACCATGAAGTCGACGAACTTCTGCGCCATGGTGGGGTTCTCGGCGCGGGCGTTGATGGTCCACAACGAGTCGGGCTTGAAGAACAGGGCCGCCTCGGCGGACGAGCCTGTGGTGCTCGGCGGGCGCAGAACGGTGAGATCGGCTCCGGACGCCTTGGTGACCGCGCCGACGGCCGAGCTGAAGAACCAGCCGAAGGCGGACTTGTTGGTCGCGAGGCCGCTCTGCTCCAGCGCCTTGTGCTGCTCCGTGATGACCGAGGCCGGGGGGATCCCCTTCGACGCGCCGAGCCCCTTGAGGAACTCCATGAAGCCCGTCACGTCGGAGGTCTGGTATCCGAGGCCGCCCTCGTTGGTGTACATCGATTTGCCATTCTGGCGCAGCCAGAGTTCGAGCATCGGGCCGAAGTTGGAGAGGTCGGAGCCGTAGACGCCTTTCTCGCTGCCCGCGGTGACCTTCGCCGCCGTCTCGGCGTACGTCTGCCACGTCCAGGTGGAGTCGTCGGGCATCTCGACCCCGGCGGCCTTCAGCACGTCGGGGTTGGCCAGGATGGTCATGGTGTTCAGGCCCGCGGCGACGCCGAAGCGGCCCTTCGCGGTCTTGCCCTCGGCGGCGGCCGGCTCGCTGAACTTCGAGACGTCGATCGAGGCGCCGAGTTCCTTCAACGCGCCGCGGTCGGCGTACTCGCCGAGGAACGAGTCGTTCAGCATGACCACGTCGGGCGCGTCCTGAGCGGCGAACTGCGTCGCGAGCTTGTCGAAGTAACTCGCGAAGCCGGTGCACTCGAGCTGCACGGTGATGCCGGCATGGGCGGACTCGAACGCCTTGGCGGCCGCCTGCACCTTCTGCGTCCGCTGGTCGTTGCCGAAACAACCCACCCGCAGCGTCGAAGACGCCTCTCCACCGCCGGAGCCGGTCCCACAGCCGCTCGTCGCGAGCACCGAGGCGATCAGGACACCCAGCGCCACCGTTGCAGGCTTCATCATCGTTTCCCTCCTGATCTGCCCCTAGAATGAAGGCAGAATCTACACGAATAGATTTCGGAGTCAATACCGGAACCTCGGCCAGCCCGGAGACGACCGCGCACGTGAGCCGGGAAGGCTCGCCAACGCGTGTCACCAAGCAGGTTTCCGGTGTTCACAACGACGACAGCGCGCAACAGTCGCCGTTGCCGCTATGCTGATCGCGTGACATGGGACCGTGCGGTTACTCGTAACGACGTTGCCAGATACGCTCAGGTCAGCCCGGCCGTCGTCAGCTATGTGGTCAACAAGGGGCCCAAGCGGGTCCGCCCGGAGACCGAGGCTCGCGTCCTCGAGGCCATCCGCGTCCTCGGCTACCGGCCCAACGCGGCGGCGCGCGCGCTGAAGCTGCGTTCCCAAGAGATCTTCGGTCTCGTGTTGTCCTCGGGAGGCAACGCCCTGTTCGTGGAACTGGCCAACGCCATCGAGGATGCCGCCAAGGCCGAGAGGTTCGCCGTCATCCTCACCAACTCCCGCGCCTCGGCGGCCAAGGAGCGCGAGCACCTGCGCAACCTCGTCGCCCGGCAGGTCGACGGGATCCTCCTGGCCAGCGTCGATGCCGTGCCGGACATCTCCGACGTGAGCGCGGCGGGCGTGCCGATCGTGTTGCTCGACAACACCGGCACCGTCCCGGCTGTGCCTTCCCTGGGCGCCGACCTCGAAGGCGGCGCCTACGCTGCGGTCAGCCACCTGATCGGCCACGGGCACCAGCGCATCGGCATGATCAGCGGTCCGCCCGGTGACCACCCCGACGGACGCGAGACCGGCTGGCTCCGGGCGCTGTCCGAGCACGGGCTGCCCGAGGGTCCCCTGCTCCCGGCGAAAGTGTCCCGGTTCGGCGGCTACCAGGCGGCCAGGCGCATGCTGGCCTTCCCCGGCGCCCCCACCGCGATCTTCACCAGCGGGGACGCGCAGGCCGTCGGAGCGCTGCGCGCGATCCACGAGGCGGGCAAGCACATCCCCGAGGACGTCGCCGTCATCTCGTTCGACGGCTCGACGGAGGCCGAGTACACCTGGCCCCCGCTGAGCACGATGCGCCAACCGGTCGACGAGATCGCCCGCGACGCCGTCACCGCGCTGCTGGCGCTCAAGGCCGGCGGCGGCACGCCGCCACAGCACCGTCACTACACCACCACGCTGCAGGCCCGCGGCTCCTGCGGCTGCGCGGACACGCCGGCCTAGAGCGGCGGGCCGGTCTGCCCCGCCGGGCGGGCGAACCGGTCGGCGGCCGCTCAGGGCGAGTCGCCCATCTGGTGCATCGTCGTCGCCAGCAGGTTCCAGTTGAGGAATCCCGCACCCGTGATGCCCTCGCCGGTGTCGGGGTCGTAGTACTCGTGCAGTGTTCCCGTCCGCTCCAGGTCCCCGGCCAGCAGCGCCAGCGTGCCGTCGAGGATCCGGCGGGCCGGCACGGCGAAGCCGTAGCCGCGCAGCCCGGCGAAGGCGATGTAGTTGGCCACCACCCACACGGGGCCCTGCCAGTTCGACGGGTTGGCCGTCGCCGCGAGGTTGTAGAGCGGCTCTCTGGGCGACAACGTCCTGATCCCGAAGTCGCAGAAGAGGTCGCAGGCGGCGACCATGGCCGCCGCCTGCCCGGTCGTGGCCACGCCGGCCCACAGCGCATAGAAGCCGACCCACGACCGGTAGCGGAGCGGCACGGCCCAGTCGGCCTCCTGGCGCACTCCGGCAGGCGTGCGGGTCAATGCGTCGGCGTGGCAGAAGTCGCGGGCGACCGGATCCCACAGGTCCCGTCGGACCAGTTCGGCGAGCCCGTCCGCACGCAGCGCACAGTCCGCGCCGCAGCGCTGATCACCGGCGAGGTCGTGCAACCGGGCCAGCGCGCGGTACTCGGCCACCATGAGGCAGTTGAGGTCGATGCCGATCGTCGCGTTGAGCGGGCGCCCGTACACGCCGGGATGGTTGTCGGCTCCACTGCCCCGGTGCGACCGCCACACGAACAGGCCGGAGGGGTGCCGCTGCGTCCGCTCCCAGTGTTCGACGTGCCGGCGCAGCCCGGGAACGGCCTGCGCCGCCCAGTCCCGTACCTGGTCGCCGGCGAGCAGCGCCATCTGCGCGAGCACGGGCTTGGCCGAGTTCAACGGCGAGTCGGCGGCCCGCCCGGGTGGGCTCTGCGCCAGGTCGGTGGGGATGACGAAGGGAATCGAGCCGTCGGCGCGCTGGTGGTCCAGGAAGTTCATGACGCAGTCCCGCACCAGCCCGCCGTCCGGCAGGTGGGGGCGAAGGGCGATGAGGGTGAAGTACGCGTCCCAGTCCCAGAGCTGGCCACGGTAGGCGGCCGCGGGGTCCACGAACGGTCTGCGCAGGGCTCCCTCAGCTGGCCTGCGCACCTGGGGTCGCTGGACGGACAGGAAGTCCTCGATCCGGGCCAGGTCGTCTCGCGGGCGCCTCATGCGGTCACCGCCTGGCTCCGGTGTGGCCGGTCGTCCACAGCGGCCTGCTGCCGCGCCAGTTCCTCCGTGAGATCGGCGCGGATCCGCGCGTAGGCCGGGTCGTTCCAGACGTTGCTCAGCTCGTCGGGGTCGGTGGCCAGGTCGTAGAGCTCCCAGCAGGGCGGCTCCGACGTCGTGCCGGTGCCGGGCAGGCCGAGGCCGTCGTTGTAAAAATAGATGAGCTTGTAGCGGTCTGTACGGATCCCGTAGTGCGCCCATACCCCGTGGGCAGGGTCCTGGTGCTGCCAGTACCGGTAGTAGACCGCGTCGCGCGGGGGCGTGGTGGCCCATCCCGCGACCAGCGGGCGCAGACTGACCCCCTGCATGCGCGCGGGCGCCGCGATGCCTGCCCAGTCCAGGAGCGTCTGGGCGAAGTCGACGTTGGACACCAGTTCGCCGCGGACCGATCCCGCCTCCACCTCCCGCGGGTAGCGCACCAGCAGGGGCATGCGCAGCGCATGCTCGTAGATGAACCGCTTGTCGTACCAGCCGTGATCGCCCAGGAAGAAGCCCTGGTCCGAGGTGTAGACGAACACCGTGTCCCGCGTCAGACCTGCCTCGTCGAGGTAGCCGAGAAGGCGGCCGACGCTCTCGTCGACGGCCGCGACGCAGCGCAGGTAATCGGTGATGAAGCGCTGGTACCGCCACGCGGCCAGGCCCTCCTCGTCCAGGCCGGGGGGCGGCTCCATTTTGAGGTCCTTGGGCGTGAGGTCCCGGCCGACGCGCATCCTGGCAGCCTGGGCGGCGCCCGTACGGGTGGCGTAGTCGTCGCGGAAGGTCGCCGGCTCCTCGAAGGTCCGGTCGTTGTAGAAGTCGCGGTGCCGTTCGGCCGGCTCCCACCCGCGGTGGGGCGCCTTGTGATGCAGCAGCAGGCAGAAGGGCCGGCTCCGGTCCGTGGCACGCAGCCAGTCCAGGCTGAGCTCGGTGAGGACGTCGGTGACGTAGCCCTCATGCCGCTCGTCCCCGCCGGCGGTGCTCAGCACGGGGTCGTGGTACTCACCCTGACCGCGCAGGACCCGCCACTCGTCGAACCCCTGAGGGTCGTGGCCGGCGCCGTGGCCGAGATGCCACTTGCCGAACAGGGCCGTCTGGTAGCCCGCCTCCTGGAGCAGGGCGGGGAAGGTCGGCTGGGCTGCGTCGAAGGGGCCAGCCATGGACATGACCCCGTTGACGTGGCTGTGCGTACCGGTGAGGATCACCGCCCGGCTCGGCGCGCAGATCGCGTTGGTGCAGAAACAGCTGTCGAACCGGGCGCCCTCCTCGGCGATGCGGTCCAGCTCCGGAGTGTGGTTCAAGGTGCCGCCGTACGCGCTGATGGCGTGGGCGGCGTGGTCGTCGGACATGACGAAGACGATGTTCGGGGTGGTCATCGGGGTACGGATACTCCTCGGGCGCCACGGTTTCAGCGGTCAGGCGACGGCGACGCGCTGGGACGCGCTGGCCTCGCGGCGGATCTCGGCGTTGAGGAAGCGGCGCATCACCTCGGCGCGCAGGCCGGCATGCGCGGACTCGTCGAACAGGTCATGCAGCTCGGCCGGGTCTTCGACCAGGTCGAACAACTCGCCGTCCGGCCGGTCGCGGTAGAGAGTCAGCTTGTAACGCTCGTCCACATACGTGCGCAGGTGCACGGCGCTGGGCTGGTGGCGGTTCTCCACGAGCACGTGGTCGCGGGCCCGCGCCCGCCGACCCGACCACACGGAGAGCTGGCCGACACCCTGCATGTCGGTGGGCACCTCGATGCCCGCGGCCTGGAGGAACGTGGGCGCGAGGTCCACGAGACTCTGCAGGGCCCGCACGCTGCTGCCCGCGGGCACGACACCCGGGAAGCGGGCAATCAGGGGGATGCGGACGAGGTCCTCGTAATGGAACGGGCCCTTGGCGGTCAGCCCGTGCTGCCCCAGGAAGTGCCCGTGGTCGGTGGTGAACACGAGCAGGGTCCGCTCCGTCAGCCCCCGCTCGTCGAGGGCGTCGAGCAGCCGGCCGACGCAGGCGTCCACGAAGCTCACCATGCCGTAGTAGACCGCGAGGTCCCGGCGCATCCGGTCGGGGTCGACGCGGTGGCTGACGAAGCCATGGTTGGCGTGCTCGGTCTCCTGCCACGGACTGAAGTCGGGCTCGGCCTCCTGGGTGCGGCGGGTCCACTCGGACATGCGGTCGAGCTCGCCGTCCACCAGCTCCCCGGGCTCCACGTCGCTGGGATCGTACATCGACGCCCACGGCTGCGGCACAAGGTAGGGCGGGTGCGGATCCTGGAAGCTCGCCCAGGTGAAGAAGGGCTTGCCCGCCTCTACGGCCCCATCGATGGCGGCCACGGTGCGCTCGGCCACGAAATGGCCGTAGTGATAGCGCTCGGGCAGGTCCCACACATGCTCGCGCCCTCTGTCGCCGGGCCGCGTCCGGAAGTAGTCCTGCCATTCCGGCAGTCCCTTCTCTTCCATCCAGAGGGCGTAGTGCTGACCGGCCCACGCCTCGTCGCCGTGGTTCCTGGCCAGCTCGATGTGCTCGAATCCGTAGTAGGGGCCGTGGAAGCCCGCCCAGAACTCCAGGTCCCGCAGCTTGCCGGCAGCCTCCAGGGAGGGCTGCCCGGCGGTGGCGGCGAGCGGTTCGAAGTGCGCCTTCCCTATCAGGGACGTCGCGTACCCGCCTGCCTGCAGCAGGTGCCCGACGGTACGCCGGGCAGGGTCCAGTCGCGTGCCGATCGCCCAGCAGCCGTGCGTGGAGGGGTACTGGCCGGTGATGAGCGAGGCGCGCGACGGCGAGCAGGTCGGATTGGGGCAGTAGGCCCGCTCGAAGAGGGCGCCCTCCCGTACGAGCCGGTCGAGATGGGGGGTGCGCAGCAGCGGTGTGCGAAACCCGAGCGCCCGGTGATGGTGCTGGTCGGTGGTGATGAGCAGGATGTTGGGCCGCTCTGGCATGTCCTTGACTCGGTCCTCTCTACAACTATCTACCCGTGTCACTTCGGTTGCCTACTGCCATCTAAATACAGGATCCGACACGGTGTCTACGTGTAGAAACCCCGGAGAGTACGCCCGGGCGCACCTCGCGAAGGTCTTGACAAGGAATACGCCCCTTGATTGGATCAGTGGCGCCCGCCATGGTAACACGAGTAAATCATCCAGCACTCCCTAGCTGCGATGGCATGGTTCATCGCAAGAAATCGGGCTCTAATGGTCGACGAGGTCAATCGACACGAGTGGCAGGATGAGGCTGCGAACCGGTCGCGGACCGACGGAGCCCGCCTTACCCGCCGCGAACTTCTGAGCGCGTCCGGCGGCCTGGCCGCGGCTTGGGCGACCGGTTCGGCCATGGGCCCCGCACCCGTCGCGCATGCCTCCGCCCACGACCCCGAGCTCCAAGAACGTGTGCGGCGGTTACGCTCACAGTTCTTCACCGGGCCGATCCTCGACCGGCTGGATCTGGACTCTCTCGATCCCGCTCGGCGTCCACCGCACTCACAGCTGGGGGTGGTCGGGCACTTCCAGTACGCCGACCGCTATCCGTGGATCACACCCGAGACCATGCTGCCGTTCGTGGTCGCCGCCGGGATCAAGTGGGTGCGCACCGGTCTGCTCTACGACCATTGGGACTGGTCCACCGGCGGGCCGGGTGACCAGGTCCGGCACTGGGTCGAGGCGGAGTTGCGGGCCGGCGTCAAGCCCCTGTTCACGGTGAACAACAACGTCAACGTCGGAACGGCCAAAGAGATCTCCGGGTGGGTCGACCTCGTCCGCGGTGCCGTCGCCGAGTGGGGTCAGGACGTCGGAGCGTTCATGTTCGGAAACGAGCCGGGGAACGAGATCTGGAAGAACCACTACGGCGGCGACTATGCGGGCGGCCACCGGGTGGCGGCGTACGCGCGCTTCGTCGAGGAGGCGTCCAAGCAGGTCAAGGCAGAACACCCGAACGTGACGCTGGTCAACGGAGTCCAGGTCGAACAGGTGGCGATGACGCAGCTTGAACAGTCGTCACCCCTGATCGACGCGCTCTGCATGCATCATTACACCTTCAAGCACGGCCTCCCGCCGGAGTACAACCCGCGCACCGCCGACCCCAGGTTCAAGGATTTCGCGACCTCCGACCCGGAGTTCGCCCGGACGATGAACGACTACCTGCGCCAAGGGCGGATGTTGCTGGGCAACCCGGATCTCCAGCTGTGGATGACCGAGGTGGGGATCCCGTCCGCCGCCGGTCGGGAATTCGAGCCCGACACCTTGGAGCCGATGAGTCTGACCCAGCAGGCCAAGACCGTGGCCCGCATGCTGGTCCTGGGCTTTCTCGCGGTGGACAAGACGTTCGTCTACACCTTGGGCGCCCAGGGACACGATCCCGCTCGCGAGCTCGACAACTATGGGCTCGTGACCGACGAGGTGACACCCAAGCCGGCCTATTTCGTACTCGGCAGAATCAGCGCCCTCACGGGCGGTCAGGCCACCCCCGATCCGCGATTCCTCGCAACCGTGAGCAGGTTCGAAGGCGGGGCTCTGCCCACCTACGTCAAACAGATCGGCAGCCCCGTCGCCCGGCTCGTGAAGGAACGGATCGAGGCTAAGCGGTTCGTCACCGGGGATGGTCGCGGTCTCGTCGCCATCTGGTCGTCCGCGCCACCGCGCGAACGATTCCCGGCCAGACAGGCGACGTTCGCCGTCACCACCTCACTCGGCGCAAGACCCCTCGTCGTCGACCCGTTGACCGGCTCCTCCCAGGTTCTGCAGACCCATCCCGGCCCGAGCGGTACGACCCTCTTCAAGCTCGACGTGGCCGACTACCCCCGCTTCGTTCTCGAGGATTCATAGTCGCCCAACCGGTCCCGGTGCGCGGCACCGACCCCGAACACCAGATGAAGGAGTCTCATGGTCACACGACGTACCACGCTGAGAGCAAGCCTGCTCGCCATCGCGGTGACCATCTCGACCGCGCTGCCCGGCAGGGCCGATCCCCTGCCGTCGACCATGCCGCAGGCCGGCGCCGCGCCCGGTGGCTCATCGCCGTGCAGCGCCGGGCTCAAGCCGCTGAAAAAGGCAAGCGACGAGTTCGACAAGCCGCTCGCCAAGCGGTGGCAGCGCTACGACTACGCCCGCGATGACTTCTACAAGTCCGGCGAACTTGTCTTCCGGCCGGAAATGGTCGAAGTCAAGGCCGGGCGGCTGAACCTGTATATCCGTGACGAACCATCAGACGTCGACGGTGACGGCACCCTCGAGTATCCGGCCGGCGCGGTCGAGTCCACCTTCGCCGTCCCCGGGGCGAGCACGCGCCGGGCCAGCTGTGTCGAGGTGCGGACCAAGGGCTTCGCCGCCAACGTCGCCGGCTCGAACGTCTGGGACCAGAACGTCTTCAGCGCTGTCTGGCTCCACGACCGGCCCGCGTCGTTCGACAAGAACCCCAACCCGGAACTCGACATCCAGGAATTCTTCGAGTCGGACAAGCAGCACATGGCACTCCACACCTGGGAGTCGCCACCCCCACCGGCTCCGGGGACGCCCGCCTCCCACACGCAGGTCGACAACTGCCGCACCGGACGGTCCGACCAGACGGTAGACCCGGATGGCATGATCGACGACTGCCGCACCGACCTCGCCTTCGGTGATCTGACCACCGAGATGCACACGTTCGGTCTCCGCCGGGAGATCGTCGAGACCGACGGGCGCGAGGCCGGCCTGCTCACCTTCTACCTGGACGGGCAGCCCACCTGGACGAAGGAAGTGTCGGCCGGCTCCCCGTTCGTCACCGAAGGCCGGCACCTGATCCTCAGCGCCCAGGGCAATCCACCCGGTGGTCCAGGTCTGTCGTTCCCGAAGGTGGCCGAGCACGACTGGGTGCGCACCTACCACTGAGGCGCGGAATCCGGCGTGCCCGTGCACGACCGTGATCCCGGCTTCTCCGGGAGTTTTCGGCCTTACCGCGTACCGGATCGTTGAGGAGTCGCTGACCGACGCCCGTCGTCCAGCCGTTCGCCGTAGCGGGAGATCGGTGATTTGAGCCGTCAGCGCAGGTCACGGTGATCTGCGCGTCGACGATCCGCACCGGGACCGAGCCGATCACCGACAGGTAGGAGCCGTCTGCCAGGCGGGACAGGACCAGGACGCGGCGGTTGCTGCGCAGGCGGCCGACGACCTGAGCTCCGGTGCCCGTCACCGCGGCGAGGAAGTCGTTGCCTCCGAAATCAGACGTCAGATGGCGAGTTCCACGATCGTGATGTCCGGAGGTGCGCCGACTCGCACCGGTGGTCCCCAGAATCCCGCTCCCTTGGTCACGTAGAGCTGGGTGTCGCCGAAGCGCTCGTATCCGGCGAGCGTCGGCTGCGCCCAGGAGGTGAGCAGGTTCAGCGGCATCATCTGGCCGCCGTGGGTGTGCCCGGACAACTGCAGATCCACGCCGTGGCGCATTGCCTCGTTCACCTGTATCGGCTGGTGGGCCAGCAGGATGACCGGGCAGGCCGGGTCGCGGTCGCCGAGAGCCCGCTCGTAGTCGGGTCCGTCGTCCTGCCGGGCGCCGGTAACGTCGTTCACTCCGGCGAGGTCGAGGGCGGGCAGCTCCACGCGCTCGTTCTGCAGCGGACGGATGCCCAGCTCCCGCAGTTCCTCGATCCACTCGGTCGCGCCTGAGAGGTACTCGTGATTGCCGGTGACGAAGAACGTGCCGTGCCGGCTGCGAAGGCCGCGCAGGGGAGCGGCGGCGGAGGCGAGTTGCTCGACGGTGCCGTCGACGAGATCTCCGACGATCGCGACGAGGTCGGCGCCGGTGCCGTTGATCATGTCGACGATGCGCTGCGTGTGTGCTCGCCCCAGCATCGGTCCCAGATGGATGTCGCCGACCAGCGCGATCCGGAGTCCTGCCGCTAGGGGTCCGCCGCGCCGCAACCGTACGGTGACGCGGTCGAGACGGGGCGGGCTCAGTGCGGTCGCCATGCCGTACCCGACGATGCCCGTCGCGGCGGCCCCAGCCGTCACCGCGATCGAGCGGGCGAGGAACGCTCGTCGTGCCGAGTCCGGGGTCTCGGCCCGTGCTTTCGCCCGGCGCTTACCGATGAACGCCGCGGCCAGCCGTACGGGCTCGGTGAGGATGAGCAGGATCAGCAGGTAGACGGCCAGGCCGTACCAGATGTTGCTCGGCCACGCGATCCATCGGGACACGGCGATATCCACGAAGAACGGCGTGATGAGCGAGGCTGGAATGAACGCCGCGAGCACCACCGCGAGCACGGTGCCCACGCGACGGGCGCGGGACCGGGAGGGCGTGGTGCCCCGGACGAGGCGGGCCCACAGATAGATGTGGGCCAACGCCCACATCACCGACTGCCCCCATACCCATGAGGGAATCGACATACATCACTCTCCAACGAGGTCGGCGCCGGGCAGGTCGAAGGACGTGTACCGTCACCCACCCGGACCTGCGATTGCTGCTGCGTACGACGGAGCAGCCGCGATCCCTCGGCTGCATCCGTAGGTGAGTCATGCGCTGGACGGCGCCCACCGTGATCCCGGCCTCCTGATGAGGATCTCCACCACGATGAGGTTGACGATCCACCCGAGCGCCTGCCCGACCGGGATCATGGACTGAGCGCCGGCGGCGATCGAGCCTGCGTTCACCGTGTCGCTGAACGGAATCTGGACCAGCAGGAGGAGCGGCACCAGGACGCGTGAGGTGACGGCAAGGAAGGTGAGCGCGTAATTGCGCATCATCCAGTGCCGGTGGCGGAGGAAGTCGCGGCGGCGGGCGGCCCGGATGGCGAGCCGGCCGGTGATGAGCCACAGGACAGCGGGGATGACCAGGCCGATCTGGGTGATGAGGCGGCCTGAGAGCAGCGCCACCGGTATGGCGGCCAGCGCGGAGGGGAGCACTCCTCCGAGGAGATAACAACGGCCGATCGTACGGTGCGTCCGCCTGCGCGCCCGGATCGCCGGAATGAACTGCAGCGGGCCAAGAACGAGCGCCACCAGCGCCGTGAAGATGTGCGCGACGAGGAGGTAGTAGTACGGTCGGCTCGTAACGTCGAGTCGGCTGCCGTCGGTGTCGAACCCGAGGTAAGGTCCGATGAGCACGGCCCCGAACACCGCCGCGATGATGAGCATCAGCCAGATCCGGCGGGCTCTCTCCGGCCTGGCGGCGACCTTCATGTGATGCGTCCCCTTCCTGACCCAGTCTGATGACTGCTCATCATGTGGCGCGGAGGATGGCTCGGGCATCAGCCGTGGGGTGCGGGCCTGACTACGCCGATCGACGTACACGACCAGGTCGCACCCTGATGAGGGGGATCGAGGGACGCCCACAGGTGAGCGCAGCGTGAGTCAGATCGTGACGGGCCGTTCCTTACAGCGTTACCCGTGCCCTGTCTTCGTGGCGTCGGGCAGGGAATGATGTCCATCGCGGGACCCGCCTGGGTCATGGTCGGCTGCGGACCGGGGAAGCAACACCAACCGCTTCGCCTCGGCGGCAGTGCACGCAGTCGTCTCTGCGCCGGTAGTAGTAGGCGAGCGTCGCTAGGCCGAGTGCGACACCCCAGATGAGGAACGCCGGGATGGGCAGGTAGAACAGCGGTCCTACCGGATAGCCCTCGATGTCACCGGAAAAGCCATTGGCGATGAGGCCGGGCAGGCCGCGCGCCCAGGACAAGCCGACAGCCGTCACCCCGACCGCAGCGAGGCTTGCGAACGTCACGGGAAAGGCCGACGGGACCGGGCGGCCGGCAAGCCCGACCAGCCAGCGTGGCCAAATCTCGCCCCAGCGCTGGATCAGCCCCACGGTCAGGAGGGAGCCGCCGGCGCACATTCCGGCGAGCACGAGCTCCATACCCTTCGCGCCTGCTCCATCGTTGGCGGACTCCATCCGCCTCAGGAATTCCGTGGAGACGCCGGCCGGGATGTCCAGTGCCCAGGCCAGCCGTACCACCGCATATCCCCAAGGCGCCGCGATGGCTACATAGGTGATGACCCGGCCCCAGCGCAGCAGCCACGCCTCGGCCCGGCCCGTCCGATCCGTCGCCACGCGTCCGCAGTTCGCACATGCTGACCGGCTCGCCCGCTGGTAGGCCAGTGTCGCGCCGGCCCAGAAGATCCCTCCGACCATGAGGATGAGGAAATTCATGGTCGGCCAGTCCATTTTGTCGAGCGTCAGGAAGATGAGCGGGAACAGGGCTATGTTGAGTGCGCGGACCTCAGGAAGCACCAGCACAAGGAGCGCGGCAACGCTCCAGCCGAACCCCAGCAGCATCGCTCGCGGCCCTCGTGCCCGCCGCGCCATCGCCCCCGCGGTCACCACACCTGCCGCGCCGAGTGCGGCCGTGATCGATCCGGCGACTGGAGCCGTTGCTTCGGCCAGCAATTCGCCCTGGCCTTCGGCATTGATGTCGTTGGCGCCGAAGGGGAATCCTCCTCCGCCCAGCGCCCAGGAGATCCCGAGGACTGCGTAGATCACTGACCAGAGCAACGCGGCATAGGCTGTCCACGTCGGCCACCGGTTCCAGACCGGCACGGGTATTCGCTGAGTGACTGCCATGGTTGCGGCTCCTTTGCCGTTCGTGAAACACCATGGCCAGCGTGCGGCAGGTCTGAGATGGGCACATCCGCCGTCCCGAGGATGGACATCCTCTCCTGGGGGGAAATCAGCGACTTACCTCCGGGCGCCGGAGGTGTTCCTCATTCGACCAGTCCTGTTTCCCAGGCTCGTGCCGCGAGCTCGACGCGATTCCGCGCGCCCAGTTTGCGTTGGACGTTCTCCACGTGCGTCTTCACCGTGCTCGGAGCGATGAACATGGTCCGAGCGATCTCGTCGTTGGTCTTTCCCCGCGCCAGCAGTCGGAGTACCTGGGTCTCGCGCTCGGTCAGTTGTCCGGCGATGACGCTCTCACCAGCGGCTGTTCGTTGGGTGAGCCGCCGCAGGAGCCGCACGGTAATCGATGGACTGACGAGTGCGTCACCCGCCATCGCCGCGTGGAGAGCCTCGGTCAGCAGGGCGGGACCGCTGTGCTTGAGTACGTAGCCGCAGGCGCCGTTGCGGAGTGTCGCGTAGACGTAGTCGTCGCTGTCGAACGACGTGAGGATCACCACCCGCAGGGACTCTCTGACAAGAAGCTTCGTGACCTCGATGCCGTTCAGACGGGGCATCTCGATGTCGAGAAGGACGACATCAGGACGGAGCTCCCGGGCCAGTTCCACCGCCTCAGCGCCGTCGCGAGCCTCTCCGATCACGTTGATGGCCTGACTCTCCAAGATCATTCGAATGCCTGTGCGCACGAGTTGGTGATCGTCCGCGACCAGGACCCGCATCTCCGGTTCAGCCATCAGCCGGCAGCGTATCGGCTGGGATTTCGGCCACCATCTGCCATCCTCCGTGAGCACGTGGACCGGCGGTGAAGCGCCCGCCGAGAGACCTGACGCGCTCCTCCAGCGCCACCAGGCCCACGCGGGTCGTGGGCGCGCTCACCGGAGCACGTCGTCCCGGCCCGTTGATGACGCTCGCCACCACGTTCTGGCCATCACCGACCACCTTCACCTCGGCAAACTCCGCATCCGGCATGTGCCGCCGGACATTGGACAGTGCCTCGATCACGATCCTGGCCACGGTCGTGCTTACCCGCCTGGGCAACCGCCCCTCCAGGCCCGGTTCGACGTGGAGCGTGACGGGCACCGTGCCAGCAGCGGCGAACCCTTCGACGATTCGGGGAAGATCTCCCAGGTCCGGCGCGGCCGCGTCCGCTCCCGAGCCATCGTCCAACTCGTGCAACGCTCTCACCGTAGCGCTCAACGAGGCGAGGGCCCGCTGGCCGATCAACTCGATGTGGCGTAGCGCCTCCCCCTCCCTGCCCGGCGCGACCTGACCGACCTGCGCCTGGATGACCATCTCTCCTAGATCGTGGGCGATGAAGTCATGGAGATCCCTGGCGAGCACCAGCCGCTGACCCCTCCGAGCGTCGGTCACCGATCTCACCCGCTCGGAGTCCAGCCAGCGCAAATGCGTTCCGATTGCCGCCGCCCCGACCGCACCCAATCCCCAGAACGCGCAGAGTCCCGCCGCTTCCAGCAACGACGAAGCCGGCACCAGACGCAAGATCAACAATGATTCCGCGAGACCACCCACAAGCCCAGCGGCCGTAGCATGCCGCACTGGTGAGTTCCTGGCCACGACCATCACCATCAGCAGCAGGGCGAGCGTCTCGATGTACGACCAGGCACCCGCCCCGCCGCCCCGGTACCCATGGACCACGCTCACGCTCGCCGAGACCAGCGCGATCACGGCCAGGATGAGGGCGACCCAGCGCCGCACCTGGCACAGCCCGAGCACCATGGCAGCCGCCCCACACGTCACCATGGCCGACGCGACAACCACCGGCTCCGCGTCTGGGGTGATGAGCCGGCCCGCGACCGCACACGCGGTCACCCCTACGGCGATCGCCGCTGCCCGAGCCCGTGTGGTCCACTGCACGTCATGAGCCTACGGATCCTTCCGCAGGCAGGTATTCGTGGGAGCCGCTCCCACGGCGCGCTCGCGACTGCCGCATCGGGTTCCTGACAGACAGCCGCTGGCCCGGGAATTCGGGATTCACGACACAACGCTGGGCGGCGGATGCACTATCTCCATAGTAAGAAGGGCGTAACGCAGGATCGGACGAATCACGCGATGGCCTGCAGCAGGCCGCTGGCGATGCCGAGAACCAGGGAGAGCGCGGCCGTGAGGTAGGCGATCCAGGAGGCGCCGCCCTCCGGGATCCGGCTTCTCTCCCCATGCTGGAAGAGTGGTCTTATCCACCGCAGGTAGTAGAAGAGGCTGGCCACGGTGTTCAGCACGGCGACGACGGCGAGCCACGCGAGCCCGCCGTCCCACGCTGCGGCGAAGACCAGCAGCTTGCCCACGAAGACAGCGGTAGGCGGCGTGCCGACCAGGCCCAGCAGGCACACCACCAGGGCGAGCGCCAGGCGGGGTGACCGTCGGGCCAGCCCGGCGTAACCGGCCAGGCTGTCGGTCCCGGCCGCGATGACGACGGCGAACGCCCCGAGGTTCGTGATGGCGTAGGCGGCGACGTAGAAGAGCAGCGCCGGTTCGGCGAGGTCGGTCCGCCCGGCGACAGCGACCGGAACCAGCAGATAACCGGCCTGGCTGATGGTGGAGTAGGCGAGCAGGCGGCGGACGTTGTCCTGGTAGAACGCGGCGAGATTGCCGAGTGTCATCGTGGCCGTGGCGACGATCGCGAGAAGCGGCCGCCACCCCGTCTCGGAGCCGGCGAACACCTCGGACGCCAGCCGGAGCAGGGCGACGAACGCTCCGATCTTCGGCACGGTCGTGACGAACGCCGCCACAGCTCGCGTGGAACCTTCGGTGACGTCCGGCACCCAGAAGTGCGCCGGCACGCATCCGGCCTTGAAGAACACTCCCGCGAGCAGCAGCAGGACGGCGATCCCGGCCGCCGGTGACCCCGGGAGATTCCGCGCCACGTGCTCGTAGGCGGTGCCTCCGGTCAGGCCGTACAGGAGGGTGACCCCGGCCAGCATGACGACGCCGAGGAACGCGCCCATCAGGTAGTACTTCAGTCCCGCTTCCGTCCCCGGCCCGTCCTTGGCGAAGGCGGCCAGCGCGTAGGTGGGGATGCTCGCCAGCAGGTAGGCGGCCACGAGCACCAGGAGGTCGGCCGCCCCGGCGAGCGCAACCGTGCCGAGGGCTGACAGCAGGAGCAGGACGTACACCTCGGCCTCGCGGCTGTTCCCGCGCGCCCAGCGGGCCGCGAGCACGACGACCAGCAGCGTGGCGACGGCCACCGCGGCCCGGGTGGCATGGGTCAGGAGGTCGACTGCGAACGCCTCGAAGGCCATCGTGTCGGGCCGGAGCGCGGCCACCGCGGCGGCCATCACCGACGCCACGAGCGCCGCCGCGCAAATCCAGGCCACGATCTGCTGGCGCGGGCGCGGCGTGAACAGCCCCACCAGGAGCCCGGTCACCGCGCCACCCAGGATGAGGAGCTCCGGCATGAGGTCGAGAGGGTTCTCGGTCATCGGCTGACCAGGGACACGATGGTGGCCGAGACCGGTTCGATCAGGTCGAGCAGCCAGCGGGGCGCGAGACCGATCGCCAGGGAGAGCGCGAGCAGCGGCACGACGGCGGCCGTCTCGTACGGTCTCACGTCGGAGACCGTGAGCTCGCCCGGGGGCCCGAGGAACGCCTTCTGCAGGACCCGCAGCATCAGAGCGGCCGTGATCAGGATGCCGGCGACGCTGAGCGCGGCGGCCACGACGGCCCCCACCAGGCCGGTCCCGATGACGCCCGTGAAGATCTGGAACTCCGCGATGAACCCGGACAGGCCCGGCAGTCCGAGTGATGCGAACGCGGCCACGACCGTCATCGCGGTCAGCCGGGGCGCGGTGCCGGCGATGCCACCCAAGCGGCGGATGTCGTAGCTGCCCACGCGGTCCCACAGCACGCCCGCCAGCAGGAACAGTGCGCCGGTGACCAGGCCGTGGCTGACCATCTGGGTGACCGCCCCGCTGACCGCCAGCTCCCGCGCCCGCGCGTCCCCGGCGGCCAGCCCGGCGGCGCCGAACGCGAGGACGATGTAGCCCATGTGGTTGACCGACGTGTACGCGATCAGCCGCTTGAGGTTGTCCTGGGCGAGCGCGACCAGGGCCCCGTACAGCACGCTGACGACGCCGGCGACGATGACGACCCACGCGTACCGCTGCCAGGCCCCGGGCAGCATCGGCATCGCGATCCTGGCGAAGCCGTACGCGCCCATCTTGAGCAGGATGCCCGCCAGGATGGCCGATCCGGCGGCGGGCGCGTCGGTGTGCGCGGGCGGTAGCCACGTGTGGAAGGGCACGGTCGGCGTCTTGACGGCCAGCCCGATCCCGATCGCGAGCAGCACCAGGCCACCGGCGTCCGGGGGAGCCGCCGTGAGGTCGACCATGTCGAAGGTGCGCGGATGGCTGCCCAGGTAGAGCCCGATGAGCCCGAGCAGCAGCGCCAGGGAGCCGAGGAAGGTGTAGAGGAAGAACTTCAGCGCGGAGCGGCCCCGCTCCCCGTGCCCCCAACCGGCGATGACGAAGTACATGCCGACGATCGACAGGTCGAAGAAGACGAAGAACAGCAGCAGGTCGAGGGCGGCGAACAGCCCCTGCGCAACGGTCTGCAGGAACAGGAAGAGCGCGGCGTACGATCGTGGCCGCCGGCTCTCCTTCAGCGAGTAGACCGCGCACAGCAGGAAGAGCAGGGCGGTCAGCGCGATCAGCGGCAGGGACATGCCGTCGACGCCCACGTGATATCCAGCGCCCACCGAGGGGATCCACCGCAGCCGGGTCTCGTATCCGATCCCGCCCGTGTAGCCGTCCCACATGATGGTGACCAGGGCCAGGTCGGCGGCGGAGGTGGCGATCCAGATCCAGACGGCCGTCCGCCCGCCGAGCCGGGGAACGGCGAGGAGGGCCGCTCCCAGCAGTGGCAGGAAGATCACTAGGGAGAGCACGCTCACCTCACCAGCGCGATGACGACGGCCAGCAGGACGAGCCCGACCGCCGCCTGGGCGAAATAGGTGTGCACCTGACCGGTCTGCGGCCGCCGGGCCAGCTCACCGAGGCGGGCGACCGTCGCGGAAACGCCGCTGACGACGCCGTCGACCCCGGCTTCGAAGGGCGACCTGGCGAACCGGGCGACGGCCATCCCGCCCCGAGGTACAGCGCGTACGAGGCCGTCGACCACGTGGTCGTCGAATCGGGCCAGCCCTCTGCCGGCAGCCAGGAGCGGCCTCCACACCAGCAGCCGGGCAGCGCTCTCCAGCCGCAACCAGTCCCTGAGGAAACCGGGCGCAGCCCGGCGCTGGGGGCGCAGCCGTGCCAGCACGACCACGGCGATGGCCAGCGCCCCCGACAGGGCCAGCTCCACCGGCCCCGGTCCGGGCGCTGGAGCGCCGAGCAGCCGGGACCAGCCCGCCAGGACGGCGGGCATCCCGACCAACCCGAGTGCGACGGCCAGGAAGGCGAGGGGCGGCAACGGAACCTGCTCCAGCACGCTCATGGGACGGGCTTCCCACCCACCACCCGGTCTCCAGACCGCGATCACCGCCTGGCCCGCGTACACCGCTGCCAGCAGCGTCGCCGCCAGCCCGACGACGTGGAGAGCTGGGGAGTCGACAGCCGCCAGGATCAGGTCCTTGGTGACCCACAGCGACAGCGGCGGCAGCCCCGCCAGCGCCAGCCCTCCGATCGTGAAGGTGACCCCGGTCAGCCGGTGCCTCCGTGCCGCACCGCTCAACTCGCCGAGCTCCTGGGTGCCCAGCGTGGTGAGCCAGGCGCCCGCCACGAGGAACAGCAGGCTCTTCACAGCCGCATGCGCGACCAGGTGGGCGGTCCCGCCTGCCACCGCCGACACGCCCGCGGCCAGCACCATGAAGCCGACCTGCGCGCACGTGGAAGCGGCGAGCAATTGCTTGAGCTCGCGCTGGGCGACGGCGACCGCGCCGAGCAGCAGCGCCGTCAGCCCGCCGGCCCAGGCGACGAGCGTCGCGGCCCAGCCGGTCGCGGCCAGCAGCGGCTGCAGCCTGAGCAGCAGGAAGGCCCCGGCGGCGACCATGGTGGCCGAGTGCAGCAGCGCCGACACCGGACTCGGACCGGCCATGGCGCGCGAGAGCCAGAACGAGAACGGCAGTTGCGCCGACTTCCCGAGCGCCGCGACCACCACTCCCCCGGCAATGAGGTCCAGCCACGGCCGCTCGGCCGCCTCCACGCCGACCAGCCCGAGCGACAGCGTCCCCGCCAGCGCGCAGCCCGCCGCCAGGTAGAGGCCCAGGTCAGCGGCGCGCGTGGTGACGAAGGCCAGGCTCGCCGACCGTACCCGGTCCGGCTCGCGCCACCAGAAGCCGATCAAGGCGTACGACATCGCGCCCATGAGCTCCCAGCCCATCAGCAACACGACGAAGTCGGTCGCCATGACGGTGACCAGCATGGCCCCCACGAAGACCAGCATCAGGCCGGAGAACCGGCTCCGCTCCTCGCGGATGTCGCCCGCGGCGAACACCAGCACGGCGAGCGCGACGACCGCGACCGTCACGACCATCACGGCCGCGAGCCCGTCGACCGCCAGCCCGGCCGGCAGCCGCGCGAACAGCGTCGTCTCCACCGCAGGCCGAACTACCGCGGCCCAGCCGGCCAGCAGGACCGTCACCCCGGCCACCGCCGTCGCGACGGCGGGAGCGACCCGGTCGGCCCGCCGCGTGACGGCGAGCACGGCGCCCGTGGCGATGGGCAGCCCGGGCAGCAGCCACAGCAGACCGCTCAACTCTTCAGATCCCCCGCATCGTCCGTCAGGTCCACGTCGCGGGCCCGGAAGATCGCGGTGACGACGGCGAACCCCATCGCCATCTCCAGCGCCATCACCGTCACCGCGACCAGGACGAGCACCTGGCCGTCGGCCGTCGCGGGGGCGAGGAAGTACCAGAACGCACCACCCGCCACGATCAGTCCGTTGATCATGAGTTCCAGGCCCATCATCAGCATGACGATGGACTGCTGGGACAGCGCGCCGTACAGGCCGACGGCGAACAGCGCGGACGCCAGCAGCAGGAACGCCTCTAGCGTCATGACGGTGCCCCGACGCCGGGCCGCCGGTCGTAGCGGCCGCGATGGGTGGCGAGCACCACCGTGGAGATCATCGTGGCCAGGATCGCCACCCCGATCACCATCATCACGAGCATCTTGGGCCCCATGATCGACAGGCCGAGCTGGTGGGCCGGGTCGGCGGGCGGGCTCCCCCGGCGTTCCGGCCACTCCACCAGGAGCACCCCGGACGCCACCAAGGCGAACACCGTCCCCGCGATGATCGCCGAGCCTTTGTTGTTGTGCGTCATCTTCATGGGCATGAGCCCGGCCGGGTTCATCATGTACATGATCATGAAGACCGCCATGACAAGCATCTCCATGACCATCATCAGGATGATCAGTACGCCCAGGTACTGCAGGTCGATCAGCAGGAACGACAGGCCGACCGCCAGCAGGGACGCGAGCAGGGCGAACGTCGCCCGCGCCATGGAGTCGACCACGAACACCGCGATCCCCCCGGCGACGGCGACGGCCGCGAGAATCCAGAAGGCGACGGTCATCACAGCACCACGATCCCGACGACGAGAAGCTGCACCAGGGTCAGCGGGATCAGCACGACCCACGACACCGGTGTGAAGCAGTCCATCCGCACCGCCGGCACCCGATGCTTGGTCCAGATCAGGGCCGCCAGCACCCCGGCCGTCTTGATCAGCACCCAGAGCCAGGCGGGAAGCAACGGCCCGTTGCCGCCGCCGAGGAAGAGCGGCACGGCCGCCGCAGCCGCGACCACCAGAATCGCGTAGCGTCCGGCCTGGAAGATCAGCCGATCGGCGCCCGACAGTTCCGCGCCCACTCCACCGGCGATGTCCGATCCCAGCGGCTGACTCATCGGGCCCCAGAAGGCCATCGCGAGCGCCGAGACCAGGTAGACGACGAAGGCGATCGGCATCCAGACGATGAACCACAGGTCCCGCTGCGCCTGAACCGCGCCCGTCATGCTGAGCGAGCCCGCCCCCAACGCCACCGTGATGAGCGCGAACATGTGCGGCAGCTCGTACGCCAACCCCTGGGCCACGAACCGGTAGCCACCGACCAGCGGGTGGACCGAGTTGGCGCCCCATCCGGTGAGCCAGAGAGAGCCCCAGACGCACACCTCCATGGCGTTGAACCACACGATGCCCACCGGCAGGTCGACCAGCGGCGCGTCCCCGAGCGGCAGCACGATCGCGGCCAGCACAGCGGCGACCAGGAGGCTGACCACGCCGCAGCGCATCAGGAGCGTGTCGCGGAGCAGGGTGCGGCGCCGCTGCTGCACGAGGAGCCGGGCCGCCTCTCTGAGCGGGTCTGCTGCCGACCTCACCGTGCCGGCCAGAACGGAGTCCAAGGCCGCGGCCGACAGCGCCAGCACGGCCAAGGCCACCGGCAAGACCGGCACGGTCCAGATCGGCGTGACATCAACCATGAGCCACCTGCGCCTGGGCCCGTTCGAGATCGAGATCCAGCGCAGCGACGATCAGCCGGGCAGCCGCCAGCTCGACGCCGACCAGGAGCCCGGACAGCGCCGCCAGCGACGGTTGATCGTGTCGCGGGCCCTGATCATCGCCTGGACGCGAACGGTCGTCGAGGGCATCGAGCGCCTCACCGGTCCGCGCCAGCCAGTACTCCAGCCGGGACAGCACATCGCTCTCACCGGCGTTCACGCCACGCAACATCCAGCGCAGCACCAGGGAACGCCGTACCTGCCGGGCGAAGGGCGCATAGGCCGCCACGAGCGGAGTCCGTGACTCGCCCGCCAGGACACGATCGCGCAGTCCCCTGGCTCGCGCCCCCGCCGCCGGCCAACCGGCCACCGCGAACAGCCGCCCCATGCTGTCGAGATGTGCTGCGGCCCTGCGCCGTTCCGCTTCCCCTCTTGTCACTGGATGCCCCTGATCGGACAAGATCCAGGGCTCGTCCCAGAAGCTGATCCCATGTGCCGCGCCCTCGACGGGCCTGGCCGCGGCTTGCTGGATGACGTCCCCCTGCATCGTCGTCTCCACCACCAGGCCGCTCGGCCAATCGGGCAGGAGCGGCCCGAGGGGCACGTGCAGCCGGTCGAGCTTCAAGCCGTCCCGGTCCGCTCCTCGTCCAGCCATCGGCAGCCCACCGGGATTGCCCATGTGGTGCTCGTGGCCGGAGTGTTCCATATCCCCGCGATCCCCGTGATCCCCGTGGTCTGCGTGTTCCGTGTGGCCGTCGCCGTCGTGCGTCCCGTGCCCGGCGTGCGGGTCATGATGGGGGCGGTCCATCCCAGGCGTGCCGGGGTCCGGCTCCGGACCACGCACGGCTGCGTCCCGCTGTTGTGCCCGGCTGTCCGAGAGCCGAGCCGCACCGCCGTCCAGGGCATGCGCCACTTCATTTCGCGTGGCGCCACCTGGAAGTGCCACGTGCGCGCGTGGATTCGCCAGGCTGTCCCAGAAGGTCCGTACGGCAGTGTCCAGTTCGCTGCCAGGCGTACCGCAGACGATCAGCAGGCTCGCATTGCCAGGCCCGTTGGCGGCCACCCAGCCCCGCCGCGCCAGCTCCGCCTCGACGGTCAACCGCGCCCTCGTCCCGTACAGGCCCGTGACCACGAACGGCCGAGGACGAGCCGCCGCCTGACGCCGGATCCACCCGGTCAGACCCACCGGAACGCGCCCTCTCGCCACGCGTAGACGACGCCCACCATCAGTAGCCCCAGGAAGACGAACATCTCCACCATGGCCATGGTGCCGACCTCGGCGACCACCAGGGCCCAGGGATACATGAAGACCATTTCCATGTCGAAGGCCAGGAAGACCAGCGTCACCGCGTACCAGCGAACGTGATAGCGCGACACGGCATGTTCCCTGGCCACTCCTCCTGACAGGTAGGGGCCGACCGCGAGGGGCCGGGGTGCGAGGCCCCGGGACACGGCGTAGATGCCCAGCACACCGATGGTGAGCAAACTCAGCAGGCCGAGAAGGGCCGCCCAAGGTTCCATGGGTCCTCGCAACTTTGACCTACATAGTTCCCCAGCGAGTCGTGGCAAACCGCCTCTCCTGACACTCTTTGCACAGCCTGTCAAGGGCAGACGGAGGCAACGCTTCGATCATCGTGTGCCCGGCGCGGCATCGGCTGCGGCCCGCTCCACCCGGGCCGGGGCGGCCTTGATCCACCGATAGAACCCCGGGTGGGACACCTTCGAGACCCGGCACAGCCGCTTCACGCCGAAGGCGTCCCGATGATCGCCGGCGAACTGGAAGCGGCTCGCCGGTTGGCATGGGCTGCCCAGCAAGCCGTAACCTTCTCGCCACCCCGCACCGGGTGGGCCTGGCGGACGAAGGTGCGCCGTTGCGCCTCTTCTTCGATGACCGACCGGGAGAGCGAGGCCGCCGCAGCGAGGCTGGGCCCTGCGAGCACGATGAGGTCGAGGTCGAACAGGCTCGCCATGGTGACGGCCGCAGTGCCCAGGAGGTGGCCGGAACCCTCGATGAGGGTCAGCGCTTCCGGGTCGCCGGCGTCCGCGGCGGTCGCGATGCGGCGGAAGGCGGTGATGACGTCGGTGTCGCTGGCGTTGAGCCCCAGTCGCCCGCCGAGGCTCGACTCCTGCAGCGCCTGCTCGATGACGGCGGAGGGGTCGGCGTAGTTCGCGAGGCAGCCGTAGTTGCCGCAGCCGCATGGCCGCCCGTTGATATCGACGGTGATGTGGCCGATCGCAACGCCGTTGGAGGAACTGCCGCGGTACACCTCGCCGTCCACGACCACGCCGCCGCCGAAGCCGTTGCAGGCCGGCACGCTGACGTTCGCGGTGGCGACGGTGCCGCGGGAGGCTGCGACACTGGCCGACGTTGCATCCGGACCCCGCTGGTACGGGTTGTCCGCGGCGTGTGCTGAGCCCGGTAAGGCCAGGGCCGAAGCGATGCAGAAACCGGCCGTGACCACGGACGTTCGTAACTTCCACATCCGGCCTCGCGAACGGGGCCTGGCTCAGCCGGTTCCCGCCTCCTCTGGCCCGTGCGGCAGCTTTCGGTCAACAGGCGTTGTCAGTCGCCTCCTCTTCTCGGTTTCCTGCAGCGATGCGTGTCAGCTGGCTGTGATGGTCAGGTTGTTGGTGACGAAGTCCTTGCCGCCGGCCGACGATGTGATCTCGTAGCCGAACTGCACGTTGCCGATCGTCACGTCACCGAACCAGCCGCGGTTGCGGATCCAGGTGCAGATGGCCTTGATGTCGACCGTGCCGGAGGCGGCGTTGGTGGTTCGGATGAAGGAGTAGACGGCGTTGTGGCCGTTCGAGCCGCGGTGGATGTTCCAGGTATGGCCGCCGACTGTGGCCGTGGTCTGGAAGCTGCCGAGCGGTCCTACCGGGCCATATTTGTTCATCCAGAGCATGATTTCGTGCTGGTTGTCACTGGACCACACGTCGTACGCGCTGGTGAACGCGACTCCGCTCGTGGGCACGGTGACGTCGAATCTGCTGCTCAACGTGCCCAGGGCGCTGATCCGCTTGCCGGACCAACGGGTGGAGTTGGGGTAGGACTTGATCCCGCCCGTGTTCGGGTGATCGGCCCACACTCCCCAGTTGGTGGCCGAGTTCGCCCAGACGCACTGCCGACCGGCGCCGGAGCCCCAGATGTTGTTGTAGAGCGTGTACCCTCCGTTGGACCAGGTGCCCCATTGGTCGCAGGACGACCAGACGGCGGCGTGCACCGGAGCGGATACGAGACCGGACAGGATGATCGTCAGCCCAACCGCGAGGGCGGCCAGGCTTCGACGGGCCGTACGGGTCATGAGCTTCCTTTCGAGGAGGTGGAATCGGCGGTCATGTCCCGGGATCACCCCTCCGCCTCGGGTGAGCAGGACCGTCACCACTCGGCGATGGACCCGCCGGGGTGCCTCCAGAGCGGGCCGCGCCGGCGATGGCCCTGCTGCGCCATCCGCTCCACCGCGCCTTCGTCGGCTGCGATGCGGAGGGCTCGGGGCGGGTCGTGTGGGCGGCGTCAGCAGCGGTAGGGGTGGAGCCGGCGGTCGTGGTCACGGGAGCCAGCGGATGTTGGGATTGAGCTGGCCGGTCCAGTTGAAGACGGCCATGTTGTCCCACTCATCACCGGAGTTGTTGATGTCGGCCGGGTCCCAGCCGTTGCCGGGCAGCGCGTACCAGGTCGGTTCCCAGTAGAAGACGCCGATGGCGCCCGCGTTACGAGCCGTGCTCTGCACCGCCGCGAACTCGGCGGCCTGCCCTTGCCACGTGAGGTCGTAACCGGAACACCCCGACGTGACCACGTTGGGCGTCGAGTCGGCGTTGGCGGAGGTGAACGGATAGGCGGTCTCGGCGATGACGACCGGCTTGCCATAGCGAGACCGCATGTCGGAGATCACGCTGGCCATGTTCGACAGGCTGCCGTGCCACATGCAGTAGTACGACAGGGCGGTGATGTCCCACTGCACGCCCTTGGCCCGGATCCCGTCGTAGAACCAGCGTGCGCCGCTCTCCACTCGTGCCGTGTGGATGATCACCTGTGTGCTGCTGTTGCAGGCCTTGGTCGCGTTGTAACCGGCCTTGAGCAGCAGGCTCAGGTCGGTGAAGTCATTGTTGACCACCCGGCCGTCGGGCCACAGCATGCCGGTGTTGATCTCGTTGCCGATCTGCACGCTGTCCGGGGTGGTGCCCTGGGCCTTGAGGCTGGTGCACACGTCGTAGGTGTAATCGTAGACGTCGGTCTGCAACTGGCTGATGCCGTGGCCGGCCCAGGCGGCGGGCTTGTACTGCTTGCCGGGGTCGGCCCAGGTGTCGGAGTAGTGGAAGTCGACCATCAGCTTCAGGCCCTTGGCCTTCACCGTACGCGCGTACTGCAGGACCTTGTCCTTGTTGTTGTAGCCGCTGCGCGGGTTGTTCCAGATCCGCAGCCGGACGTAGTTCACCCCGGCACTCTTGAGGATGTCCAGCGGGTCGCCCGGGGTGCCGTTGGGGTAGGAGTACCGGGCGCCCAGGTCGGCGGCTCGCTGGAGCGTGGACACGTCCGCGCCCTGCATGATCGTGCTGTTCCCGCCGCCGTCTGTCGTGACGTCGAGGTAGTCGATGTTCCCGAGCCCGCCGGCGGTGGTCGCGGCGAGCCGGACGGTGTTGGTCCCGGCGTTCAGCTGCAGGGGCAGGGTCTTGCTCGCCCAGGCGGTCCAGGCGCCGGTGCCCTCGAAGCCGAACCCGGGCTGCGCCATCGCGCCGTTGACACTGATGTCCGCCGATCGGTTCGCGGTGGTGCCGTTGGCGTACCGGATGGTGAGGGTGGCGGTGCCCGCGGCCGCTGTGTTCACCGTGAGCTGGACGGCGCTGCCGATGGTGTTGTTCGTGTCGCAGAAGCCGCTACCGGAGTAACCGACATGGTTGGAGGCGATGGCACCGTCGCACACGGCGGGTGCGGACTCCGCCTCGTATCGGTTCGTCGCGGCGTGCGCGCTGGCCGCGAGTATGACGGGAGCGCCGGACAGGGCCGTCGTCATCGCCGTGACTATTGAGATCTTCGCTGGCCAGTTCATCGAGGCTCCTGGGGAGGCCGTACTCGGGGTGGAAGGGGTAGCCACCCGGATCGAACGCCGGAGGCGGAGCAGCGTGGCCGCCGAGCGGCGACAGGATGGGAAGGCTCGGGACTCGTTCGGCGGGGGTCACGGACGCGCAGATGAGTGCGGATCGCGCGGGAGAACACGCGTGGCCGCGATCCGGCAGGGCGGCCAGGTGGTGCCGGCCGCCCTGCCGGGGGTGTTCAGCGGACGTGGATGTCGGGTTGCGGCGGGGTGCTCATGCCGTTGCCCAGGAAGAAGCTCGGGTGGGGCGGCTGGTTGTAGGCGGTGTTCTGCCAGGCGACGGCGACGCGGTACTGGGCGTCGTGCATCAGCGTGTAGATCCGCCGGTCGGTCTGAACCGGGGTGGCGTAAATGCGCAGCGCGGCGTTGTCGTCACGAGGCAGGATGATCTCCTCACGCCAATCGCCGAACAGGTCGCCGGACAGGGACGGGGTGGATTTGGTGCCGTTGATCGAGTGCGCGCCGGAGCCGGTGAACAGGCGCGTGTCGCCGCCGGTGCCGTACTTGTCGACGTAGTTGCCGTTCAGCA
>NZ_SMKP01000341.1:0-4484 GCF_004349015.1 Nonomuraea diastatica | reverse complement strand
CGCGGATGGCTTGAACGGGCGGTAGTGTGCGTGCCACGAGCGTAGGTCCTTGCGTTGTGCGAACTTTGGACGGTTCAGCACGGCAACCTACGCTCGTTCACATTTACACCGCATCTCGGACGCGACCGTATGGCACCACGTCAGCCGGAGGGATTTCAGCAGAAAGTAGCGGTTCTTGGGGCCTGATGGAGAGTTTCGACCTTGGGTTCGCCGCAGGGCCACGGCGAGGTGTCGGTAACAGCCTGAGTGTCCGTTTCGTGGCATGACTGTTCTGTAGCTTTAGCGGGGTCTGGAGACTCGTCTGAGGACGAGAACAGGCACGATCTTCGAGATCATGAGGTTCTCGACGCCTAATGATCGCCAGAGAAGACCGTGCCTGTCCTGTCATCATCGCCGATCAGTGTTGCTTGGCCAACTGGCCGAGCATGGGCCGGTGACCGCCTCCGCTGCCGAATGCCTCAGCCTGCTGGAGTGCTTCCAACGCCTTCCCGACCCCCGTGATCCGCGTGGCGTCCGACACGCGCTGGCGTCGTTATTGGCCGGTGCCGCGGCTGCCGTGCTGGCCGGCGCACGTTCCTTCACGGCGATCGGTGAGCGGATCGCTGATGCCCCCGCCCAGGTGATGGCCGTCCTCGGCGTCCGCCGGGATCCGCTGAGCCGGGCATGGCAGCCGCCGGACGAGTCAACCGTGCGGCGTCTGTTCGAGCAGATCGACACCGACGCCTTGGATGAGGCGGTGTGCTCCTGGCTGGCCGGGCGAGCCGCCACGACCAGCGCCTCTACCGACGGCCGTGCGCGTCGCCGGGCCGTGGCCGTCGACGGTAAGGCCCTGCGCGGCGCACACCACCGCGGTGGTGAGCCGCTGCATCTGCTGGCCGCCTTCGACCACGGCAGCGGCCTGGTGCTCGCGCAGACCGACGTGGACGGCAAGACCAACGAGATCACCCGCTTCCAACCCTTGCTGAAGCGTCTCGACCTGGACGATCGCGTGGTCACCGCCGATGCCCTGCATACCCGGCGCGAGCACGCCACCTTCCTCATCGAGCAGAAACGGGCGCACTACGTACTGATCGTCAAGAAGAACCAACCCAGCCTGTACGCGCAGGTCAAACGGCTGTCATGGAAACAGATCCCCGTCCAGCACCGCGAACGTGACCGCGGACACGGGCGTGAGGAACGCCGCACCCTCGAAGTCGTCACCGTCACCACCGGCCTGCCGTTCCCCCACGCCGTCCAGGCGATGCAGATCAAACGCCAGGTCAGAGACGGCAGCGCGGGAAAGTGGCGGACTGTGACCGTCTACGCGATCACCGATCTGCCCGCCTGGCAGGCCCCTCCCAGCGACCTGGCCACCTGGATCCGCGGCCACTGGAGCATCGAGAACCGGCTCCACTACGTCCGCGACGTCACCTACGCCGAAGACCACAGCCAGGTCCGCACCGGCAATGCCCCACGCGCCATGGCCACCCTGCGCAACCTCGCCATCGGCGCCTTACGCCTGACCGGAGTCGGCAACATCGCCCAGGCCATCCGCCACATCTCCCGCGATGCCGCCCGCACCCTCACCGTCCTCGACCTCACATGATCGAGAAACCGGACAAAACGCCACTACGCCGGAGCCCTGGTCCCGGATCTGGCCCAGGAAAACTTCAACCCCGATCCATGCCTCGATCTGGGCCGCGCTGGCCCGATCGATCCCGGGGGTCTTGGCGCCCATGTTGGTCGACACACGTTCCCACGCGTGAACCAGGAACGCCCGGTCGTAGACGAGGTTGACCAGGTCACCGAACCGGCGACCAGAATCTTCGGTCGCCCAGCGGTGCAACTTGGTCTGCATCCTCCGTACTGCGAGATACGCCGAATCCGGGTCCGGCCATCTCGCGGCGCCGGTATTCACCGGCGCATCTTCGGACATTACATTCCTTCCTTGACTGACACGCTGCCGCCCTTCCCCATGTGCGCGGGCTTTCCCCGGCTCGGAGTACTACGGCGGCTCCGTCCCATCCACGCCTTCGGCGGGCATCACGCCTATCCATCCTCGGGTCTATGGGCTAGAACCTGCCGTACCCATGAGCGCAGCGCCTCGCGATGCACACCGAGCCGGTCGGCCACCCGGGCAATCGCCCCGGTCTTGCCTTCGGTCTCCTCACGCAGGTCGAACACCATCTTGACGGCGCGATCGCGCAGCTCTTGGGGGTACTTCCTCGGTGCGGGCACGACTCCCAGCCTTCCAGTCTTGGGAGCCTCCAATTAACCCGGGCAGCTCACAACGAGACGAGGCTCCACTCATTTTGTGGTAATATTCCGCCGAAGGAGTACGAGGACGCCTTCTATAAGGCGCAGGAATCGTAGCCTCCAAGATTCCCGGGGCGGTCCACAGCGCCGTACGCCGTGTTCCCAGACGAACGGGGACATCTGCCTGGACCGCGACCGTTCAGCGTTCGCGACGGCCGGGGGACCTGTGAAGCGGTGCTGGAATCAGATGTTGTGGAGCGGCCCTGGCACGGATGGATCTTTCCAGACCTGCAATCGGCCAATGCGGAAGTCAAAAGTGCTCCACACGCCTCTGCCGTCTGGAAGCGGTTCTTCGGTGACCGCATCGGAGGGGTAGTCGATGACATCGACCATGTCCAGCGTGTCGGCCGTGAACAGGCTGGTCTGGCCCTCGAACTCTTTGGCGATGACGCGCTCGGTATCCAAGAATCCCCCTGCCAGGTCGAATCCGACGTCGCCCTCGAAGACCTCCCGGCCCTGGCGGACGGCTTGCACCGCCCCGTCCGGAAACCGGCGAACGGTGAGCTTGTCATCCTCGATCGGCGTGGTCAGATAGCGATCTCCGGACGGATGCAGGTCGGCGAGAACCTCGTAGTCGCATCGGCGGATGAAGACCGCGGCCCGGCCGCTGTCCCACCGGCCCGAGCCGATCCAGCCGACCTCGTAGGGCGCGCCCAGATCCAACAGCAGGTGACGTCCATCGGGATGGGGCAAGATCGAGGAACTGTAGGCGGAGCAGCCTAGCGGCACGCGGTCCAGTACGTCCCCAGTGACTGCGTCGAGCACCCAACACTGGTCCCCACCGACGTCGTGCTCGTGCTGGGGCACCACCACCCAGACTTGACTTCCGTCCGGGCTGAACGCGCAGGAACCCGCTGAACCTACGGCCCCGAGGCGAGGACCCCACGCGTGATGAGACACTCGCCACACAATACGGCCGTCCAGGGCGACCATTGCGATCTGGTCCAAGCCGGCCACCGCGACACGCTGCAGGTCCGTGCTTACCGAGCACTGTCCCTCCCACGGCAGGTCAAAGACCTGCCGCAATGTTTGGAAACACGAGTCGAAGACCAGCAACCGCAGATCAAGGGTGGGCACCTGCCATGTGCCGTCAGCGCAGCGGCGGGGGCCTCGCTCCGGGGATAACGCGCGCTCCGTGATCAGTTCAGGTTGCATATCGCCACATTATGGCCGGGTAGGCGAGACTGCTCGGTCTCCGGAAGAGAGACGGAGCCGCGTTCACTGGACAGACCCGGGTAGCGTCCGTGACGCGTCACACTGCGTCGTACCGGTCATCTTCCCGCCTGACCCGTGATCGGCGTAGATGGGCGCGGGAGCTGCGTGGCGCGCTTCGTGCTCAGCAGCGCCCCAGCCGCAAAAAATCTTACTGTGCTATTAGAATGCGGTCATGGCCGCCAAAGACATCATCAGCGTCACCCTGGACCACGAACTCGTCGAGTACGCCAAGACCCAAACAGGTTCCCTGTCCGCCTACGTCAACGAGGCCCTCGCCGCAAAGGTCCGCGAAGACCGCCGCCGCCGGGCGATCCTTCAAGCCCACCTCGACCGTGCTCATGACAACGCCGACCACGCGCTCGTGGAGCGCCGGATGGCCCACGTCGCCCAGCAGATCGCCGCGTTGACCGGCGAGGCCGCGAAGTGACGTTGCCGCCGCTCATCCTCGACACCGGCGTCCTGGTCGAACTCGCGCGCGGAGACCTCAATCTGATGGAGATGGTGGCCCGCTGGGACGAGCAAGGCCAGGCGATGGTCATGTCCGTCGTCGCCGTCGCCTCGGCCGCCCGGGACTCCGGCTCCAAGGATGCCGCCGACCTGCTGCTCGGTATCGCCACCATGGATCAGATCACCGTGGCCGGACTCCGCGAGCCCGAGCACGGCATCATGTTGGCATCGGTGCTGAACCGGACCGGCCTGGACTGGGGTGACGCACACGTCGCCGCGTTGGCGGACACCTCTGTGTGCCCGATCCTCACCCTCGAGGGCCCACACTGGGCGGCGGCCATCCGCGCCTTCGAAGAGCCTCTGCACATCATCCAGATATCCGACCCGCCCGAGTAGCCGCATGACCGGCCTGTTATCGGGTGATCGGCGATCCCCCGATACCGCGGCTGAATCCTTGCTGACAAGGTGCCCGTCACGTCGATGACCTCCCGTTTTTCCTCTGGTGGGTGGGGTGGTCGGGGTGGAGG
>NZ_SMKP01000340.1:0-4666 GCF_004349015.1 Nonomuraea diastatica | reverse complement strand
AGATCGAGCAGGCGATCGCCGGGGTGTGGGCGGAGCTGCTGGGGGTGGAGCGGGTCGGTCGGTTCGATGATTTCTTCGCGTTGGGTGGGCATTCGCTGCTGGCGGTGTCGCTGGTGGAACGCCTGCGTGAACGTGAGATTGCGACGGACGTTCGTACCGTGTTCGCTCATCCGACCGTGGCGGCTCTGGCTGAGGCCACTGTCACCGCCCCGGCGGGTGCCGTCGAGGTCCCGGCCAACCTGATCGGCGAGGACACGGCGGTGATCACGCCGGACCTGCTGCCGCTGGTCGAGCTGTCTCAGGAGCAGATCGATCGGGTCGTCGCGCAGATCCCCGGCGGGACTGGGAACGTGCAGGACATCTACCCGCTGGCGCCACTCCAGGAGGGCATGCTCTTCCACCACCTGATGTCGCCGGAGCACGACGTCTACGTGCTGTCGAACCTCCTGGCCATTGACACCCGGGAGAACCTCGACGGATTCCTCGCCGCACTGCAGACGGTGATCGACCGGCACGACGTGTTGCGTACCTCCTTCCACTGGGAGGGGCTCCCGCAGCCGGTCCAGGTCGTGCACCGCAGGCCCGCGCTCGCCTTGGAGGAGATTGAACTTGACCCGGATGGCGACGCGGCACGGCAGTTGACGAGCCGGAACGACTCGAGCCGCTTCCGGATGGACCTGACCACGGCACCCCCGCTGCGTGTCCTCACCGGGTACGACGCGGCGAATGACCGGTGGCTGCTGCTGGTGCTGATGCATCACATCGTTGACGACCACAGCACGATGGAACGTCTCCTGGAGGAGATCGGCGCGGTGCTTTCCGGCCGACACGATCTGCTGCCGGAGCCGGTGCCGTACCGGAACGTGGTGGCGCAGGCGGTGCTCGGAGTGTCCGAGGCGGAGCATGAGGCGTTCTTCACCGGCCTGCTGGGCGATGTCGAGGAGCCGTGCGTGCCTTACGGGGTGCTCGATGTGCACGGTGATGGCAGCGACGTTGCCGAGGCCGAGATCGTGGTCGATGCCGGTGCTGCCGAGCAGATCCGTGCGCTGGCCCGTCGCGAGGGCGTGTCCGCGGCGTCGCTGTTCCACCTGGCCTGGGCGCTGGTGCTGGCCCGGCTGACCGGTCGCGACGACGTGGTGTTCGGTACGGTGCTGTTCGGGCGGATGCACGGCGGCTCCGGTGCCGACCGCGGCGTGGGGCTGTTCATCAACACCCTGCCGGTCCGGGTCCGGCCCACCGCCGGGACCATCGGCGACGGCATCCGCGGCACCCACCGGCTGCTGACCGAGTTGATCGGGCATGAGCATGCACCGTTGGGCCTGGCGCAGCGGTGCAGTGGGGTGCCCGCGGGTGCGCCGTTGTTCACCACGCTGCTGAACTACCGGCACGGAATGTCCGCCGTGGCCGCCGCAGACGCAGCAGAGGCTGTGGCGTGGGCCGGGGTCACCGAGCTGGGAGTGCAGGCCCGGACAAACTATCCGGTGCTGATGTCGGTCGACGAGTTCGACGACTGGTTCCTGCTGTCGTTGCAGGCGCAGGCGCCGATCGACGCCGACCGGATGCTCGGTCTGCTGGTCGCTGCCCTGCATGACCTGGCCGATGGCGACACCGGGCGGGACCTGGCCGAGCTGGACGTGCTGCCGGAGGCTGAACGTCATCGGGTGGTGGAGGAGTTCAACGCGACGGGGATGTCCCTGCCGTCGGGGGCGACTCTGCACGGCTTGTTCGCGGAGCGTGCCGCTGAGACGCCTGATGCGGTGGCCGTCATCGACGGCGGCGGGGTGTGGAGTTACGGCGCGCTCGACATGTGGGCGTGGGGGCTGGCCGAGCGGCTGAGCGACCTGGGTGTCCGCGCCGGTGAGCGGGTGGCCGTGGTAATGGACCGGTCGGTGGCTCTGGTCGCCGCCGAGCTGGCGGTGCTACGGCTGGGCGCGGTGTGTGTGCCGATCGATCCGGCCGGCCCTCAGCAGCGGATGCGTGATCTGCTGGTCACCAGTGGCGTGCGGGTGGCGCTGACGGCGCCCGGTCTAGAACTGCCGGATGTCATGATCGTCCGGGTGGACGTCGACCCGGCGGAGGCGGACGGTCCGGTGAGGCCGGTGCCGGTCCCGGCGGTGGCGGATGATACCGGGGCTTACGTCTTGTTCACCTCGGGCTCGACCGGTACGCCGAAGGGTGTGCTACTGCCGCACCGGGCTCTTGTCCGGCTGGTGGTCGATGGCGGGGTGGTTCCGATCGATCGGTTCACCCGGACGGCGTTCGTGACGAGCCCGACGTTCGACATGTCGGTGCTGGAGCTGTGGGGGCCGCTGGTCAACGGCGGCTCGACGGTGGTGGTGAGCCGGTCCGACCTGCTGGACCCGGAGGTTTTCGCCGACCTGCTCATCCAGCATGAGGTCTCGATGATGTGGCTGACCGTCGGCCTGTTCCACCGGTACGCGCCGGTGATGGGAAAGACCCTGTCCGGGCTGCGGCACCTGTTCGTCGGCGGTGACGTGGTCAACCCCGAGGCGGTCGGCCAACTGATTCGCGAGCATGCCGCCGATGGGCTGATCAACGGGTATGGCCCGACCGAGGCGACGCTGGTCACCACGTACCGGGTGAGTGCGCCGCCGTCGGCCGGGCGGAGCGTGCCGATCGGGCGTCCGCTGCCGAACAACCAGGTGTATCTGCTCGACGACCGTGGCCGTCCGTTGCCGGTCGGCGCGGTCGGCGAGTTGTATGTCGGCGGCGCGGGCGTGGCGCAGGGCTACCTCGACCAGCCGGTGCTGACCGCCGGCCGGTTCGTGCCGCACCCGTTCGATGATGGCGGCGCCCGCGTCTACCGCACCGGTGACCTGGGCCGGTGGCTGCCGGACGGGACGATCGAGTTCCTGGGCCGCAACGACCACCAGGTCAAGATCCGCGGTTTCAGGGTGGAGCTGGGCGAGATCGAAGCCCGGTTGCTGGAGGTGCCGGGTGTCGAGCAGGTGTCGGTGGTCGCTCGTGCCGATGCGGGCGGAGATCGGCAGCTGGTGGCCTATCACGTGCCGGCCGAGGTGGATGGCGCGAACCTGCGCGAGCATCTGGCCGCGGTGTTGCCGGGTTACATGGTTCCGGCGGCATTCGTCGGTCTGGATCGGTTGCCGCTCAACAAGAACGGCAAAGTGGATCGGGCGGCGCTGCCCGCACCGGACTCAGACGCCTTCGCCCGGGCCGGCTATCAGGAGCCGCAGGGCGCTGCCGAGCAGACGATCGCTGCGGTGTGGGCGGAGCTGCTGGGGGTGGAGCGGGTCGGCCGGTTCGACGACTTCTTCGTCCTGGGCGGGCACTCGCTGACCGCGGTCACCCTCGTCGAACGGCTGCGCGAACACGGCCTGCCCGTGGACGTGCGAACCGTGTTCACACACCCCACCGTCGCGGACCTCGCCGCCTCCGTAGGCACTGCGGACCGGCTGGTGGAGGTCCCGGACAACCTCATTCCTGACATTGGACCGGACGACGACGCCGGCCTCGAATTCACCCTCTGACCCGTATTTTAGGGGAATCCACGATGACTATCGACGACGTGTATGCCCTGATCTGGGCTCAGCAGGTGCGGCTCCGCCGGAGCGGCTCCGGTCTGAAGGTACGGTCCGCCCGCACCACCCTCACCCCTGAGCTGATTGCCGGGCTTCGCGAGCACAAGGAGCATCTGCTCGAACGGATCGATCGGGAGGCCGGCGGGGACTGGTGGAGCCCGCCGGTGCGTATCACCCCCGGCATGCTGCCGCTGGTCGAGCTGTCTCAGGAGCAGATTGATCGGGTTGTCGCCGCTGTTCCTGGTGGGGTGGGGAATGTGCAGGACATTTATCCTTTGGCGCCGTTGCAGGAGGGGATGCTTTTCCATCATTTGATGGCGCCTGATGCGGACAGTTATGTCCAGTCGCATGTGTTCGAGGTGGATACGTGGGAGCGGCTGGATGCGTTCCTGGGTGCGCTGCGGGAGGTGGTCGGTCGGCATGACATCCTGCGCACGTCCTTCCATTGGACTGGGTTGTCCCGGCCGGTGCAGGTGGTGCATCGGCGGGCTGATGTGGTGGTCGCTGAGGTCGAGGCCGGTCGGCTGGCTGAGCTGGCCAAGACCGTTGATCTGGGGTCGGCTCCGGTGTTGCGGGTGTTCACTGCGGTGGATCCGGCTGGTGGTGGGTGGCGGGTGTTGGTGGTCATGCATCACATGCTTGGTGACAACACCTCGTTCCAGATCCTTTTGGGTGAGGTCGGTGCGGTCTTGGCGGGGCAGGGGGATCTGCTGCCGGTGCCGGTGCCGTATCGGAATGTGGTGGCGCAGGCGGTCCTCGGTGTCTCCGGGGCGGAGCATGAGGAGTTCTTCACCGGGATGCTGGCCGGGGTTGAGGAGCCGTGTGCGCCTTATGGGGTCCTGGATGTGATCGGTGGTGGGGCGCGTGTCGCCTCCGTTTCGGTGGACGGAGAGGCAGGGGCCCGCGTACGGGAGTTGGCGCGCCGGTCTGGGGTGTCGGCGGCGTCGGTGTTTCATCTGGCGTGGGCGCTGGTGCTGGCTCGGTTGACCGGTCGTGATGATGTGGTGTTCGGCACGGTGTTGTTCGGGCGGTTGCATGGGGGTGCGGGTGCCGGGCGGGGGTTGGGGTTGTTCATGAATACCCTGCCGATCCGGCTGGGGGTTGCG
>NZ_SMKP01000339.1:0-4770 GCF_004349015.1 Nonomuraea diastatica | reverse complement strand
CCTGAACACCCGGCAATGGTCACCCGTCTCCGGCTACGCCATGCCCGGCCGGCCGCGCCACGGCACCGTCCTGCCGATCACCCAGGCCGAGTACGACCGGCTACTGCAACGCTGGGGCTAAGCCGCCCTGGGGCGGAGCCGCCAACCACTCGACACGCCGAGCCCACCCGTGTGATCATCCGTCAACGGCTCGAGCAGCTTGGCGGCGCGATCGCCGCTTGTTGCAATGAGATTTCCCGACTTCTAAAGTGTGCCTATCGCAGCATTTCCCCTGCTGTCGAAATGCCGTCGAAGCGCTTCGACTAGATGAGACCTAAGCAGGCAAGCCTTGCTAAGAACAGCACGTATTCGGTGTTGGCTTTCGCCGCGATCGTCGGCCCGATCCCGCGCCTGCCACTCCGGCCAACCACCCCCTCCATGCCGTGCATTGCGCAAAACTCACAAGCTCGATGAACCTGGGGACAGGAGGATTACATGGATCCGCAGCTGAAGAAGACGTACGACAGTTTCGTCGTCAGAGGATACCCGGTAGTCGTCGGTGAATACGGCTCGATCGACAAGTCATCCTTTGATTCGTCGAACAACAGGTACCGTGCGGACTTCGCGCGCACCATGGTGGCCACCGCCAAGAAGTACGGAGCAGCCACTATTTACTGGACAATGGCGTCAACGGTCAATACGGTTTTGGGCTGTTCAATCGAAGCACCAACGCGGTGACCAAGCAGGAATCATCAGCGCCACTATGAGCGCCATCGGCGGTCCTGGGGCGGCCACCCGCTACGAGGCGGAAGCTTCGCCGGCGGTGTGCACTGGCACCATCGACTCCAACTGGTCGGGCTACTCAGGTACCGGCTTCTGCAACGGCACCAACGCGGTGAGGGCCTACGCTCAGCACGGTCAACGCGAGCACGGCGGGCACCGCGACGCTGCGGGTCCGGTTCGCCAACGGTGTCGCGACCGCGCGGCCGGCCTCGCTGATCGTCAACGGCTCGACGGCGCAGACCCCGTCGTTCGAGGGCACCGGCGCGTGGACCACGTGGGTCACCAAGACCTTGACCGTCACGCTAAACGCGGGCGGCAACACCATCAGGTTCAAGCCCACGACGGCCAGCGGCCTGCCCAACATCGACCACCTCGACGTCACGACGCCCTAGAACCCGGCGGGAGAAGTGCATGCGGTGCAGCCGCATGCACTTCTCCCGCGAGGATGCATGCACATCACGCTGCCGCGCGTGTCCATTGCTGGTTCGTGCCGGTGGTCCCGCAGGGCCACTTGATGGCCTGCGGGACCGTCGGCCGTCGAGCTGGCGTGCACCGGCTACTCCAGGGAGAAGGTGGCGTCCGCGCGGTCGGTGGCGGTGCTCAACTGCTGCACGTAGAGCACGTAGTCGTAGTGGCGGAGGTAGCGGCCCGGGGCGCTCACCGACTCGAAGCTCACCGCGGCCGAGTCGGACTGGCCTGCCCGCCGGGTGAAGCTCGCGCTGTTCCCGAACCCCGTCGTGCCGTCGTTTCTGTCCAGCCAGATCTCGTAGTTTCGGTTCCGCAGGTAGTAGCCGGGGTTGCTGGTCGACTCCAGCGACACTGTGCCGCTCCCGGCCAGCCCGGTGACGATGCGGAACTGCGACTCGGCCAGGTTCGTCATGTCCGCGTCGATCCGCCCGCGGAACGAGACCTGGCGGATGAACCGGTCTGGGAAGTTGTACGACCTGAACCGGTACGGCGTCGCGCCGTCCGGCACCGGGATGCCGAAGTTCGGGGTGCCGTCGGCGTTCCAGTACAGCTTCTGGATTCGGGTGCGCCGGTTCGGGTCGTTCAGCGGATCGCCGCTGATATCCCTGTAGTTGCGGTCGTGGTAAACCAGGATGTCGCTCTGCCCGTCCTCGGAGACCGTGAACGAGTTGTGGCCCGGGCCGTACTGGCTCGTCGCGGCGTTGGACCTGAACACCGGCTGCTGCTTCTTGCTCCACGACGCCGGGTTCATCAGGTTGCTGGACGCCGACGCGGTCAGCATCCCCATGCAGTAGTTGCTGTCCGTGGCGCTGGCCGAGTAGGTCATGAACACCTTGCCGTTGCGGATGAGCACCGACGGGCCTTCGTTGACCTTGTAGCCGACCGTCTCCCACGACAGCGTCGGGACGCTCAGCCGTGCCGGAGTCCCGGAGATCGTCCATGGGTTGCTCATCGGCGCCAGGTACAGGTTGGTGTTGCCGCCGATCGCCGGGTCCTGCTGCGCCCAGGACAGGTAGCGGGTGCCGTTGTGCGTGAACGTGGTCGCGTCCAGCGAGAACGTGTCCAGGTGGGTGACGATGCGCCCCTTCTCGAGCCACGTGCCGGTGAACGGGTCGGCGCTGCTGTTCTCCAGCACCCACATCCGGATCCGCCAGACGTCGTTGCTGCGGCCCGCGGCGAAGTAGATGTACCACTTGCCGTTGATGAAGTGGATCTCCGGCGCCCAGATGTGGGCACCCATGTCACCGCTGGCGTGCTTGCGCCAGATCACCGACTCGCTCGCGCCGGCCAGCCCCTGCAGCGTCGTCGCCCGGCGCAGGATGATCCGGTCGTACTCCGGCACCGTGGCGGTGAGGTAGTAGTAGCCGTCGGTGTGCCGGACGATGTGCGGGTCGGCCCGCTGCGCGATCAGCGGGTTGGTGTACGTCACCGCCGGTGACGCCAACGCTGTGGATCCGTCCATCAGGCTTGCCGCCGCGCCCAGAGCGGGGAGCGCGAGGAAAGTACGTCTACGCATCGATAACTCCTCCCTTAGACGGGCTGCAGCTGCCACTGCTGGCAGTTGTTGTTCAGCCAGCTCCACTGGCGTACGTCGGCTCCGTCGGCAGTGCCGCAGCCGGCCACGTCGACAACCTTGCCGCTGCTGACGTTGACCAGCCGCACCCAGCCGTCCTGATCGGTTACGATCATGCGGAACTTCTGGCAGTTGTTGTTCAGCCACGACCACTGCTGAATGTTGGTGCCGTCGGCCGAGCCGCAGGCGTTGACGTCGAGCACCTTGCCGCTACGGACGTTGACCAGTCGGCTGGTGTCGTTGCCCAGATCCTCGATGCGCCACTGTTGGTTGGTGCCGCCGTTGCAGCTCCACTGGATGACGTCCGCACCGTCGGCGCTGGAGGCGCCGGACACGTCCAGGCATTTGCCGCTGTTGCGGTTGACGATCCGGTACGTCGACGGCGTGGCCGCGGTCTCGCCGGCCGGGCCGGCCAGCGTCACGCCGGCCGCCACCGGAGTGCCGAGGTTTGGCGTCCCGTTCGCGTTCCAGGTGAACTTCTGCGCCCGGGTGGTCCGCCCGTTGCCGCAGCCGCCGTTGGAGGCTGAGTTCGCGTGGTAGACGATCCAGTTCTCAGTGCCGTCCGGGGAGGTGAAGAAGCCGTTGTGTCCGGGCCCGTAGACCCTGTTGGCGTCGTTGCGCTGGAAGATCGGGTTGGCCGCCTTGGTCCAGGACGAGGCGGACAGCGGGTCGCCACCGTTGTAGGTGAGCATGCCCAGCTTGTAGTCGGCGGTCTGGCACGAGCTCGCCGAGAAGACGACGAAGGTCTGGCCGTTGCGCTGCAGCGCCACCGGTGCCTCGTTGACCGGCGAACCGGACCGCTCCCACGAGTTGGTCGGCTGCGAGATGATGCTGAACGTGCTGCTGGCGAGCGTGTACGGGCCGCTCATCGGCGCGATCACCAGGCTCTGCGCACTACCGTTGACGAAGCCGCTGCCGAGCAGGTAGAGCGAGCCGTTGAGCCGCAGCACGCTGGCGTCGATGAGCCAGCCGCCCGGGGTGAGGTTCGAGCCGGCGAGCCTGTTCTTGTACGTGTACGGGCCCATGGGGTCCGTGCCGGCGCTCTCCAGCACGTGGGTGCGCTGGGTGTCACAGCAAGGGGCGCCGACCTGGGCACCGGAGTAGTACAGGTACCACCGGTTGTTGATGAAGTGGATCTCGGGGGCCCAGAAGTTCGTCCCGCGCGATGACGTGCTGTCCTCCCAGACCTGCACGCTCGGCGCGGTGGCGAGCCCGGCCAGCGTCGGCGACTTGCGCATCAGCAGCTTGTTGGTGAACGTGGTCGTGATCAGGTAGTAGTTGCCGTTGTAGTACTCGAGCCAGGGATCGGCCCCCTTCTGAGACTTGATCGGATTGGCGTACGGAAGGCCCGGTGCGGCGGACACCGGCTGCGCGTCGCCGACGAACAGCGCCGTGCACAGCGCCGTCACCGCGGCAAGTAAGACCCGATAACTAGCACGGGACATGTCGGAGTCCTTTCGACAGCGGTCGTTCGGTCCTTGCACGGATACCTCTGTTTGTTAGCGTTAACAATCCGCCAGGTGGCCAGCGAGGCTCTCTCGGCTGAGGACAACTCGCCATCGGCACGGGTCACGGCCTGGCGGCCCGATGGATGCGGGCCGCCAGACCGCTGGCGGGTCAGCGGACGTAGATGTTGGGCTGCGGCGGGGTGCTCATGCCGTTGCCCAGGAAGAAGCTGGGGTGCGGCGGCTGGTTGTAGGCGGTGTTCTGCCAGGCGACGGCGACGCGGTACTGGGCGTCGTGCATCAGCGTGTAGATCCGCCGGTCGGTCTGAACCGGGGTGGCGTAGATGCGCAGCGCGGCGTTGTCGTCACGGGGCAGGATGATCTCCTCGCGCCAGTCGCCGAACAGGTCGCCGGACAGGGACGGGGTGGATTTGGTGCCGTTGATCGAGTGCGCGCCGGAGCCGGTGAACAGGCGCGTGTCGCCGCCGGTGCCGTACTTGTCGACGTAGTTGCCGTTCAGCA
>NZ_SMKP01000338.1:0-4878 GCF_004349015.1 Nonomuraea diastatica | reverse complement strand
TGACGAACATGTCATCAGACCGTAGCAGTGTGTGTGCGCGTCGTGATGGGGTTATCGGCAAAGTCGTGTCACTAGGGCTTTCCGCCGCTTCCACCAGGCCAGACCGCGCTGACCTGCGGGTTCAGGCCCGAACATGCCCTGAATCATGAATTAGCTGCGGAACGCGGGTTGAAGACGACCATCCAGCCGCCAGGGTCTACGCTGTGGCTCGCGGCCACCGCACGATCATTGGTTGTTCTCACAAACTCCGAATGATCACGCGGTGGCCGTCGCCATGTGACCCAACGCCTCAAGATCGCAAAGTGTCACTGGAGTACTAGGAGTTTCTCCGAGGTGATGGGCAGGCTGCGTATCCGTTTGCCTGTTGCGTGATAGACGGCGTTGGCGACGGATGCGCAGATGCCGACCGCGGAGATTTCGCCGAGTCCGCGGGCGCCGACCGGGTTGGCGTCGGTGTCCGGGTCGCCGACGAAGATGACGTCGATGTCGCCGATATCGGCGTTCACCGGGACGTGGTAGTCGGTGAGCGCCGGGTCCAGGAAACGGCCGGAGACCGGGTCGGGGCGTTGGTTCTCCATGAGCGCGGCGCCGAGTCGCATGATGATACCGCCCTGGGCCTGGTTGCGCGCCGTACGCTCGTTGAGCACCCGGCCGATCGAGAAGGCCGCGACGTGCCGCACAACCCGCACTCTTGGCAGGGTGCGGTCGATTCGTACCTCGGTGAAGTGGGCGCCGAAAGTGCCCATCGCGTGCTTGCCGTTCTCCCCGACCGGCTGGAAATCGCCCTCGCCGCGCAGATTCGTGACCCGGTTGCGGCGTAGCAGGTCGTGGAAGGGTTCTCCGCGATCATCCGCGTACAGCCCGCCCCGCCGTACGGTCACCTTCGCCGGGTCGGCCCGGTGGAGCGGTGAGCGGCGGTCGCCGACGGCCAGCTCGATCGCGCCGCTGATCGCGTCCCGGGCGGCGAGGAGCACGGCGGAGCCGGTGCTGCCGGAGATGCGGGAGCCGTGTGTGGGGGCGGAGACAGGCAGGGCGGTGTCGCCGTGCCGGATGCCCACCCGGTCGGTGGGCAGGCTCAGGGCTTCGGCGGCGATCTGGGTGAGTGTGGTGAGGCTGCCGCCGCCGATCTCGACGGTGCTTGTCCTGATGATCGCGGTGCCCTCGTCGGTGAGGTCGACCGTGGCTCTGGCTCGGCGTTGGTGTTCCATCCGGTGGCCGCCGGCCATGCCGTACCCGATGAGGTCGTCGCCGTCGCGCATGGACCTCGGCTCGGGGTTCCTGCGTTTCCAGCCGAAGCGGTCGGCTGCGCGTTCGTAGCAGGCCAGGAGCTGTTTGTCGGTGTACGGCTTCCCGGTGAAGGGGTCGTGGTCGGCATGGTTGCGCCTGCGCAGTTCGACCGGGTCGAGATCGAGCTCGTAGGCCAGTTCGTCCAGGGCGCTCTCCAGCGCGAACGCGCCGGCGCTGTCGCCGGGGGTGCGCATCTGTCCGCCGGTGCCGGTGTTGACCCTGGCCACGCGCATCCGCATTCTGGCGGTCGGCGCGGTGTAGGCCATCATGCTGATCATTGCCGCGGTCTCCGGGCGGTGATCGAACGGGGAGGTGGCGTTCACGCTGTCGTGGATGATCGCTTGCAGGCGGCCGGCTGCCGTGGCGCCGAGCTGGACGCGCTGGATCGTCGGCGCCATGTGGCCGGTCCCGGTGAACACCTGTTTGCGGGTGATGGTCACCCGTACCGGCCGCCGTACGGCACGGGCGGCCAGCGGGGCGAGGAAGACGTGTGGCCAGACCCACGACTTGTTGCCGAATCCGCCGCCGACGAAGGAGCAGATCATGCGGACGTTGTCCTCCGGGATACCGAAGGCGGTGGCGATCAACGGGCGGTGTTCGTGGACGGTCTGGGTGGAGTCGTAGAGGGTGAGCCGGTCGCCCGTCCAGGAAGCCAGCGTGGAGGAGGGTTCGATCGGCGCGTGGCTCAGCGTCGCCGTACGGTATTCGCCCTCTACCCGGACCTGGGCGGCGGCCAGTGCACGATCGGCGTCGCCTCGCTGGTATTCCAGGGGAAACGCGGCGGCGTGGCCGGTGCGGGGCGGCACGAATGCCTCGGGCAGCGCCGCGTCCAGCGAAGGCACCGGGCTGCGCCGCTCATAGTCGACTCGCAGCAGGCTCGCCGCATGGTCGGCCTGGGCCTGAGTCTCGGCCACCACCATGGCGATGTACTGCCCGGCATAGTGGATCTCGTTGTCGATCAGGGGCAGGCGCGACTCGGCCAGGTAGGGCACCGGGGGCGTGCCGGCGTACTTGGCACGGGTGATCACTGCCAGCACGCCCGGCGCGGAACGGGCCTGACGCGCGTCGATACGCTTGATGCGGCCGGCTGAGATTGTGCTGCCGGCCAGCGCGGCGTAAGCGGTGCCTGGGACCCGGACGTCGTCGGTGTACGTGGCCGCGCCGGTGACCTTTTCCCGGGCCTCCACCCTGCTGATCGTCATGCCTGCTCCAGATCGGTGAGTGCGGTGCGGACGACTCGTTTGACCAGCTCGACCTTGTGCTTGTTGTGGCGGAGGGGACGAGCGCCGTCGGCGGCCGCCTCTCCGGCGGCGGTGATCGTCTCCTCGGTCAGCCGGTTGCCGGTCAACGCCTGCTCGGCCGCTGTCGAACGCCACGGCTTGGCCGCCACGCCGCCGAGCGCGACCCGGGCAGTACGGACCACGCCGTCGCGCACTTCGATCGCGACCGCCGCGGAGACCAGCGCGAAGGCGTAGGAGGTTCGCTCACGGAACTTCACGTAGCGGGACGTGGCCGCGTGATCAGACGCGGGCAGTTCGATCCCGGTGATGAGCTCTCCAGGACGTAGTTCGCTGGCGACGTGCGGGGTGGTGCCGGGCAGCCGGAAGAACGCGTCGACCGGGATCCGGCGCCGCCCGGCGGTACTTTGGGCGAGCACCACGGCCTCCAGCGCCTGCAGTGCCACCGACAGGTCGGAGGGGTGGACCGCGACGCACTGGTTGCTCGCCCCGAAGATGGCGTGCCGGCTGCTGTCTCCCTGGATCGCCGCACAGCCCGAGCCGGGGGAGCGGCGGTTGCAGGCGAACTCCGGCAACCGGTAGTAGGTGCACCTTGTCTGCTGGAGTACGTTGCCGCCGAACGTCGCCCGGTTGCGGATCTGTGGCGAGGCCCCGGAACGGAGTGCCTCCGCCAGCACGGGATACGCGCGGCGCAACCTGGTGTCAGCCACAGCGTTCCTGACCAACGCGCCGATCCTGACGCCGCCGCCGGGCAGCCAGTGGATCTCGTCCAGGCCGAGCCCGTTGAGGTCCACCAGATGGGAGGTGGCCCTGATGCCGTCCCGCAGCAAGGTCACCAGATCGGTGCTGCCCGCGACGGGGATCGCCTGTCTGTCTCGGCCGAGGATCCGGAGCGCCTCGTCGATTCCGCGCGGCCGGGAGAAGGAGAGCAGGTCCACGGTCACACCCCCGCTGCCGACTCGACGGCGTCCACGATGTTGGAATAGGCGGCGCAGCGGCACAGATTGCCGCTCATCCCTTCTTTGATCTCCTCTCGAGACGGGCTCGGGTTCTCCGCGAGGAGCCCGACTGCCGAGGTGACCTGCCCGGAGGTGCAGAATCCGCACTGGAAGCCGTCGTGCTCGATGAAGGCCCGCTGCACGGGATGCAGTTCGTCGCCGTCGGCCAGGCCTTCGACCGTGGTGATATCGGTGCCGTCGAACATCGCGGCGAACGTCAGGCAGGACAGGATGCGCTGTCCTTCGAGGAGGACGGTGCAGGCGCCGCACGCGCCCTGGTTGCATCCCTTCTTCGGCCCGGTCAGGCCGAGTTCGCCGCGGAGCGCGTCAAGCAGGCTGACCCGCGGATCGACCCGGACCGTACGGCGCCGCTCGTTGACGGTCAACGTGATCGACATGGCGTCCGGTGGTGCCGAGACCGTCGCCGTGACACCGGCAGTTGGAGGCTGCGGTCCGCCGAGCGCCGCGAGCCCCGCCCCGGCGGTGAGGCCCCTCGACAGGAACGCTCGTCGGCTGGGTCCGTCGTCCATACGATGAATCCCCTTCAGATGATCCTGGCTGTCCGCGATCCATCGAATCAGTCCACGTATAAAAAACGGAGAAAAGCTGGATTTTGGCCGGCCCGTTCGTGCTCGTGGCCTGTCTTCGATTTTCGGGGATTCGGGTGCTCGTTCAGGTGCGCCTCGACCTGTTCTTCGAGGGAGTTGATCTGCTCGTTCAGCGCGATCAGGACGGCGACCGCGGCGCGGACTGTGGAGGCGTAGGCGGCCGTGAGGATTTCCAACCCGAAGCCGCGGGTCGCGGGCATGGCGTGCGGTAAATCTTGATCGTCAAGTAGAAGAGCCCCTGGTAGAAGGGTTGTCGACCAGGATCAACCGTCGGACCAGAGGCTCCGAGTTGCTCTTCTAGCGTGCCGCGCTGTCGTTGTCATCTCAGACCCTGTCCTACCTGTCCGGCGTTTGCGCCGGCATCGCAAGGCGATCAGCTCGCCGTGGCGGCGCCTCAGCTCTGGCCAGCAGGCAATGCTCGTCCTGGTCCATCTACGCAAGGGCGAGACGCTCACCGAGGTCGCCGCCGGTTTCGGTGTCGGTGTGGGCCCCGCGTTCCGCAGCTAATTCATGATCCAGGGCATGTTCGGGCCTGAACCCGCAGGTCAGCGCGGTCTGGCCTGGTGGAAGCGGCGGAAAGCCCTAGTGACACGACTTTGCCGATAACCCCATCACGACGTGCACACACACTGCTACGGTCTGATGACATGTTCGTCAGGACAGCGACCCGGAAGAACAAAAACGGCACCACGGTGCGATACCTCCAACTCGCCCACAACGAGTGGGATCCCATCGCCAAAGCCGCCA
>NZ_SMKP01000337.1:0-4949 GCF_004349015.1 Nonomuraea diastatica | reverse complement strand
TCGGAGATGACGCCTGTTGCTCGTCTCCTCGGTATCTGAATAGCTTCCGAGGGAGACGCACGCACCGGAACTATATAGCGAAACGGTCGCCGGGCAGCTGCAAATCGGTCGACCTGGCCGAGCCTAGGGTCGATAGCCGAGAAATCCGGGCTGACCTCTATTGCATCAGCAGGCCTCGGAGGGGCGGGGGACACGCGGCCGTGTACGCCCGGTCCACCGTTACGGTGGACCGGGTCGTGGGTGGATGGACGATAGCAGCGCCGTATCCCGGTCGTCCAGGCGACAGCTGGACGGAGTGGCAGTTCAGAGCGGACGCGCCCATCGTGGGGAACATGGTCGACCGCGTGCCGGGCATATCGATCGGACACCTGGAAGGGAAGAGGGCAATCGAAAATCCTGAGATGATGCTCGAAGGCACGTCCCGAGATGTGCCGGGCGACCGCTGGTGCCGGGGCGGCTCGAATTGCGTACCCGGACAGTGAACCACCGGCGGCCAGTCCGCGATCCTCTAACGGCCGCGGAAAGTCGTTGACCGCCGGCCGCCACCTGCAGTGTGCCGGGAAGCTCCGTTGCCGAGTTCGTCTGCGGGACGCCTGCCCCTTGCGCGGCGATACGCGATCACAGTGGCCGGCACACCGGCGGTGATGGCCATCACGATGCCGAGGGTTCTGATCCAGGTGCCGAGGAAGATCCCTAGTGCGGACGGGTCGGCCAGGGTGTCCAGCTGGCCGATACCGATGGCTGCGGCTTCGGCTAGTCCTACCAGTGCGCCGAGCGCAGGCGTCCAGCGCCAGCCGGTGAAGGCGATCAGCAGGGCTGATCCGACCAGGAGAACCAGACCCGGGGGAACGATCGGCATCGGGACCCCCGAAACTCCTTGGATGACCATGCCGGCCGCGCCGGTGATCAACCCGCCCACGGTGGCCAGACGGACGCCTGAGAGCCTGACATTCATGACCTCGTCCTTTCGTGAGAGCTGAGGTGCTCACTATGGGCGGGAAGTTTCGACCAGGTCATCCCCATGGCAGCGGCTTTCACGTGTACGCAAGGCTGCGTACGGCGTGCGGTGTCCTCCCAGCGCTATGGTCGTGAACGTGAGGGATGTCTGGAAACGGGCGCAGGGCTGGTCGGTCGAGGCATGGCCGTGCTTGCCGCTTCTGGCGGTCGGTTTGATCGGCACAGGGCCAGCGGCCACGTTCCAGCCGGAAGCGGCTCGTCCGCTGGACCCGCTCGCTTACGCCCTTGTGGTGGCCGCAGCACTTGCGCTGGCGGTACGGCGTCGGCCGGGTACGGCACTGACGGTTAACGGTGCCGCAGCGGCGGCGTATCTGGCGGCGGGATACCCGTTCGGCCCGATCCTGTTGACGCTCCCCGTCGCGGTCTTCGGTGTGGCAGCTGCGTGGCCGATCGGCCGGGCGACGACTGTCGTCGCGGCGGACTTCGGCGTGCAGGTGGTGGCGCTGTTCGCCAAGACCGCTCCAGCGGCCGGCGAATCTTCGTCCATGGCCGCTGACGTGTCCATCTGGGCTGCGGTCGCCTTGGTCACGCTGGCGGTCGGGATCAGCGTACGAGTGCGGCGGGAGGCCGCGGATGGGCTGCGTAGCGAGCACGCGCGGCGGGTGGCCTCCGAGGAACGGTTGCGGATGGCGCAGGATTTACATGACACCATCGGTCACGGGCTGGCGGCCATCGCGATGCAGGCTGGGGTGGCGTTGCACGTGTTCGATCGCGATCCGGCCGAAGCACGCCACGCCATGGAGGCGGTGCGTACTACTAGCCGTGAGGCTTTGGACAACTTGCGCGAGGAACTGGAACGGCTACGCGGAGACGGGTCAGCGCCGCATGCGCCGGCACCTGGCCTGGATGACCTGGATGCGTTGGCAGACCGCGTCCGGGCAGCCGGGATCGAGGTGACTGTGGAGGTACAGCCAAACCTCGGCCTGGCCAGGCCAGTGGACGCGGCGGCGTTCCGGATCGTGCGGGAGGCGCTGACGAATGTGCTGCGCCACGCCGGTGCGGCGACCACTCGTGTCCTGGTGTGCCGCGACGGGTCCGAACTCCTGGTCGAGGTCACCGACACAGGTACCGGCACGCTGTCGGTTCCAGAGGAAGGCCTGGGAATCCGGGGCATGCGAGCGCAGGTCGAGACACTCGGCGGAAAGCTGGAAGCGGGTCCTCGTTCCGGCGGGGGTTTCGCCGTTCGGGCCCAGATGCCGGTGGAGGCGACGACATGATCCGCGTCGTGGTCGTGGACGATCAAGCTTTGATCCGTGTCGGGGTGCGGACGCTGTTGCGCTCCGAGCCGGACACGAAATTGGTCGGCGAGGCCGCCGACGGTCGTTCCGGGCTGGCGGTGATTCGCGACACCGCGCCGGACGTGGTCCTGCTGGACATCAGGATGCCGGAGATGGACGGCCTCGCAACACTGCGGGAGATCACTGGCGATCAGGCGCTGGCGTCGGTCCGAGTGGTCATGCTGACCACGTTCGGGCTGGATGAATACGTTTTCGCGGCTCTGCGGGACGGTGCCAGCGGATTCATACTCAAAGACGCCGACCCTGAGGAGTTGCTACGCGCGGTCCGTGTGGTGGCACGAGGGGAGTCGCTGCTGTCGCCAGGGGTCACCCGCAGCGTGATCTCCCAATTCACCCGCCGCGTTTCCGCCATGATCGCGCACCCGGGTATCAAGGATCTCACGGCGCGCGAACGCGAGGTGGTGGCCTGGGTGGCCGCCGGCCTGTCGAACGACGAGATCGCGACCCAACTGGTGGTCAGCGCCGAAACCGTTCGAACCCACGTCAGCCGGGCGATGCTCAAGCTGAAGGCCCGCGACCGGGCGCAACTGGTGGTGTTCGCCGTACAGTCCGGCCTGGGCCCGCCGATGTAGGCACACCGGCGGGCCCAGGCGAGGGATTGGAGCAGGTCAGCGCGGGTCAGGAGTCGCCGTCGAGCCGCTTCCAGAAGTCGCAGTGATGCGCCGCGGACAAGTCGATCTGCTTGACGCTTTGGGCGTCGATGGACAGCACCGTCGCAGGCTTGTACACGGGCCAGTCGGATCCCGGCATGCCGGACTTGGCGAAGCTCGTCCAGTAGTCGACCATCCTGTCACGCAAGGGCGACGGAGGCGCGGACGGTCGGTCCGGATCGAGGCTGTCGAGCAGATAGGGCACGTCCGCGCCGTGCGGTACGCCGAGGGGCATGCCGTTGATGGCCGCCCCCTTCACCGGCTCGGCGAACTCGTAACCGAAGACCTGGGCCTTTCGGGCCGCCGCGTCGTTGGCGGGCAACTGGGAGCATGCGCCGCTCTTGCCCCCGTGATCGCCGAGCAACGTCGCCAGCGCCCACGCCGGGCTGGCATATCGATCCGCCGGATATTGCTGCAGCACCCGCTTGCCGCGTCGGACCCCGAACAGTTCCTTAACCGTTCGCTGATACTCCGCCACGGTCATCCTGGCGTGGCGACGAGCCACCACGACGGTCATCTCGTCCCGAGTCCCGCCCTGGATCATGGGGACCGATGAAGTCCGCAGCGCCTTCACCGGCTGGACAGGGATGGCGGGAGTGTCCGCCACAGGCCCCCACGGCATCGCGGCGCGCCGGGGCTCGATCGAAGCGACCTGCTCCTCGTACAGGCCGACCAGATTGTCCAGCGGCTTGGCGCGCAGGCAGGTGGCGGCGGTCCGCGGATCCGGGCAGCCCAGTCGGCGCGCCGTGGCCAGGCCTCGGCGCTCGGCCACCTTCCTGGTGAGCAGTGCGTTCCCGCACGGGCCGCTCTGAACGATCGCCTTATGGAAGAGGCCCTTCGCGCCGGTAGCGGCCAACTGGGCGCAGGTGCTGACAGCACCTGCCGACTGACCCCACAGGGTCACGTTCTGCGGATCGCCGCCGAACCGGTCGATGTTGGCGCGTACCCAGCGGAGCGCCGCCTGCTGGTCGGCGATACCGAAGTTGCCGCCATACGGCTCGCGCAGTCCCGGATGGGCGAGGAAGCCCAGCGCGCCGAGCCGATACTCCATGCTCACGACGATGACCTGACCGCGCTTGACCACGCGCGTCGCGTCGTACATTCCGCCGCTGCCGCTGGTGAAACCGCCGCCGTGGACGAACACCATCACCGGCAAGCGCCGGGACGAGGCCGCGGCCGGCGTCGCCACATTGAGATACAGGCAGTCCTCACTGCCCTGCCGCGGCTCGTTGGGTGACTCTCGCCTGGGGCACGCCGAGCCCGGTTTGGTGGCCTCTCGAACCGCGGTCCACGGGGTGACAGGGGCGGGGGCGCGCCAGCGCAACGCACCCACCGGTGGGGCGGCGTAAGGGATTCCCTGGAACAGGCGGGAGTCAGCGGTGACCTTCCCGCGTACTGGGCCGTCGGTGGTCTGCACCACCGCGTCATCGGCATGGGCGGGTGCGGTCAGGCCGGCTATCAGGATTGACGCGATCGTCGCCGTCTTGAGGAGGCGCATTCTCAACATGCCCCTCACACTCATCGTGACATGCCGCCCGTGTCTTCCCTCCACAGCCGTATCCGGCATCTACGCGTCGCTGCGTAGTGGAGCGCTATTCCGTTGCCGGTCTTACGCGCGGTCGCGGCGTTTCGCGCGTGCACCTGCCCGGCCCCACTGGCCCCGGCCCCCCGGGATCGGGGCCGGGCGAACACCACCCGCTGACCGATGAAGCCCACATGAAATCGACCACCTCGTAGGCTTCCCATCCGGCGCGCCTGACTGGCCGCGTCAAGCTTGAACAAGGGACGAGATGACAAAGAGACTGTTCAGTGGGGTCGTCGCACTCGCGGCGACGGCACTCTTGATACTGGCCGGCTCTGGGAGCGCTTTGGCGGACGATCCCGGCTACAATCCTCAGCTCATTGGCGGAAGCCCGGCTACTGAGGAATACAAGTTCGCCGCCACGCTGCTGTACAAGGATCAGGGCGACCGGCCGACCCCGGT
>NZ_SMKP01000336.1:0-5053 GCF_004349015.1 Nonomuraea diastatica | reverse complement strand
CCACTTCGAGGGGCGTTCCTGGACCGGCTGGCATCGCCACGTCACCCTGGCTTCGGCCGCTAACCTGTTCCTCACTGAACTGCGCTTGACCAGCCCAAAAGCGGCTGGGGCGGCCTGACCTTCTACAAGATCCTCAACGTGCTCCAGGTGCTGTTAGCGACCTGGGCAGGCCGATGCCACCTGCCATCAACGACCACCATGACGAACTAACAAAGTACTCTAGGGGGCGTCGGCCCGCCGGGTGACGCGGATCTTCGACTGCTTGTGCGGCAGGCGTTCCCAGTCGTCCATGAACCTCGCCTGCAGCCCGTGCTTGGAGGCCAGCGCGATCAGGGTCTCGGTGCGGTAGTAGAAGTCCTCCCGCAGCACCTGGTGCTCCTTGCCCTCGGTCCGGTCGAAGGTGAAGTCGAACCATCCGCCGGGTTTCATGACGCGGCCGACGTGGGCGAAGCACTCCTCGATCACGTCGAGCGGCGAGTGGGAGAAGACGCTGTGCGCGTGGACGACGTCGAAGTGCTCGTCGGGCAGGAAGGCGAAGCGCAGGTCGCGTACGGGGGTCAGGTGCGGAAGCTTGTCGCCCAGCCCGTGTTCGGTGAGGGTGTCCTGGGCCGCCATCAGAATGTCGGGCGAGATGTCGATGCCGTAGTAGTTGCCGGTGTGCAGGTAGTCGATGAACAGGTGACCGGCCCGCAGGTTGCCGCAGCCGATCTCCAGCATCCGGCATTCCGGCTTCAGCCCGTGTTCCACGAGGTAGTCGAACTGCATACGGCCCAGCGCCAGCCACCGGCGGTGCGTGTGGGAGCCGACCGCGCCCTCGGGGTCTCGCGCGGTGTCGGACTTCATGACGGCACGGTAGTAGGCGACGTGGTCGCGTGTGTGCAGCCTGAACCAGGTGTCGCGGGCGAGCCGCCTCAGGTGGGGCAGGATCTTGCGCGGGTTCTTGAACGCGTACGTCACTTGGTGGACGAGGCTCGAACGGGAGCGTTTCACGCCTGGGAATCTAGGTCACTCACAGCAACATCCAAGGGGCTGTGGCGATAGTCTTGAGTTCCCGTTTGCGCAGCCTTTCTTCTCCGGAACCTCGCGCGCCAGGTGAACGGTCAGCTCAGGTAGTCGCGCAGCGCCAGAGAGCGGGACGGATGGCGGAGCTTGGACATCGTCTTGGCCTCGATCTGCCGGATCCGTTCCCTGGTGACGCCGTAGACACGCCCGATCTCGTCGAGCGTGCGCGGCTTGCCGTCGGCCAGGCCGTAACGCATGCTGATCACTCCCGCCTCGCGCTCGGAGAGCTGGTCGAGCAGGGCGTGCAGCTGCTGCTGGAGCAGGGTGAACGACACCGCGTCGGCCGGGGAGACCGCCTCGGTGTCCTCGATGAGGTCGCCGAACTCGCTGTCGCCCTGCTCGCCGAGCGGCGTGTGCAGCGAGATGGGCTCGCGGCCGTAGCCCTGCACCTCGATGACGCGGCTCACTTCGAGCTCGCTCTCCTTGGCGATCTCCTCCGGTGTGGGCTCGCGGCCGAGGTCGCTCTGCAGGCGCCGCTGCACCCGTGCCACCTTGTTGATCAGCTCCACCATGTGCACGGGAATGCGGATCGTGCGGGCCTGGTCGGCCATGGCGCGGGTGATCGCCTGCTTGATCCACCACGTGGCGTAGGTGGAGAACTTGTAGCCGAGCCGGTAGTCGAACTTCTCGATCGTCCGGATCAGGCCGAGGTTGCCCTCCTGGATCAGGTCGAGGAAGAGCATGCCGCGACCGGTGTAGCGCTTGGCGATGGACACGACCAGCCGGAGGTTGGCCTCCAGCATGCGCTGCTTGGCCCGCGTGCCGTCGGCGGCGATCCACTCCAGGTCGGCGCGGAGCTCGGCGGGAAGGTCGGGCTCGGTGTCGAGCCGCTCTCTGGCGAACAGCCCGGCCTCGATGCGTTTGGCCAGCTCGATCTCCTGCTCGGCGGTGAGGAGCGGCACCCGCCCGATCTCTTTCAGGTAGGTCTTGACCGAGTCGGCGCCGACGGCGGTGCCACTGTCGGCGGCGCTTTCGTCCAGCTCGAGAACCTCTGCTGCTTGGGACAAAACACTCTCCTCGCTCGCGTTGGGCAGGGTGGACGGCGAACCAAATTTAGGTTGCGCCTAACATTAGGTGTGCACTCATCTTGAGTCAACCTAGATGTAGGCCGGACCTAAAAATCTGTGGGAGACTGCGGCCATGAGCATCGACACCTTGGGATTGAGGGAACAGAAGAAGCGCGAGACCAGGCAGGCCATCTCTGACCACGCTACCCAACTGTTCCTGCAACGTGGCTTCGACCGCACGACGATCGCCGACATCGCCGGCGCCGCCAGGGTGGCCAAGATGACCGTCACCAATTACTTCCCCCGTAAAGAGGATCTAGCCCTGGACCACCACGAGGCGTTCGTGGCGGGCCTGGCGGAGGCGGTCGCCCGGCGCCCACCTGGGGAGTCGGCGCTGAGCGCGGTACGTCGAGCATATGCGCAGGCGCTGGAACAGCGTGACCCGGTCGTCGGCTTCACCGGACGCGACTTCGCCCGGATGATCGCCGACAGCCCGACTTTGGTCGCCCGGCTGCGCGACCTGCACGACCAGCGCGAAGGGGCCCTCGCCAAGCTGCTCACCACCGAAATCGGCGAAACCGGCGAGATCCGGAGAATCGACGAAACCGGCGAGACCGGGAGGACCGGGGAAACCGGGAGGACCGGGGAAACCGGGAGGACCGGGGAAACCGGGAGGACCGGGGAAACCGGGAGGACCGGGGAAACCGGGAGGACCGGGGAAACCGGGAGGACCGGGGAAACCGGGAGGACCGGGGAAACCGGGAGGACCGGGGAAACCGGGAGGACCGGGGAAACCGGCGAGACCGACGCCACCCGCAGGAGCGGTGGAGCGGACGGGACGCCTCCCGGCGACGACGCCGAGGGCGGTGTGATCGTCGCACGTGCGGTGGCGGCGCAACTCGCGGCGGCCGACCGGCTGCTCTTCCGCGAGTTGCAGCGCCGCACCCTGGCCGGACAGGACGACGACGAGATCGCCGGAGCGCTCGCCGAGACCGCGCGGCGCGTTTTCGACCTCCTCGAACCCGCCATCAGCGCCTACGCTGTCCGCCGGCCGGCGTAGGCGGCCACCCGGCGGCGCGGCTGGGCCGATCCGTTCAGGATCACGGTCCTGCCGCCGATCAGGATGATCTTCCGCAGGCTCCATGCCGGCCTTAGCGGATGGACGCGACGCCGGCCGGGAGCACAGCCTTCGGTCGCCGGCCTTCGGCGCCCCCGGCGACTCGGGATCCAGCGCAACGTCGCGCGCAAAGGACCGCATGGCTGCCCCCACCTTCCGGCGGGCCGCCGGAATCGTGCTGCTAGACCGTGCCGGAGCCGTGCGGGCGGCGGGCTCTCGCGTCCACGTTGCCGGCCAGGGCCCTGAGGATGCGGGGCAGCTCCGCCACGGTCTGGGCGGGCAGGCCGGTCACGGTCTCGCCCGCCAGAGCGCACCACAGCCGCTTGATCTGGCCGACCAGCGCCTTGCCGCTGTCGGTGAGTTCGACGACGCTGGCGCGCCTGTCCGAGGGGGCGGGAGTGCGGCGGACGTGTCCGGCCGCTTCGAGCTTGCGGGTCATGAGCGTGACGCTGGGCGGCTCGCAACCGAGGGCCTCGCTGAGCTCCGCCTGGATCATCGGGCCGGTCCTGGCGAGTTCGAGCAGGAGCGCCTCCTGCCCGGGGTGCAGGCCGAGCGGGGCCAGCAGCGCCGCGGCCCTGGCCCGGTGGCGCAGGCTCAACAGGCGGATGGCCTGGTTGAGGGCGTCGGCTTGCTCGAAGTCCATCGGCTCTCCTTGACAGATTGGTTATGCGCATAATAGTTATTCGGATAACTAATCCTACACGACATCGAGGGGCTGCACATGACCGTGAAGGTCGCCGTCATCTACTACAGCGCGACAGGCAAGGTGCACGCACTCGCGCAGGCCGTCGCCGAAGGAGCCGCCTCTGCCGGAGCCGAAGTGCGGCTGCGGCGGGTCGCCGAGCTGGCGTCCGGCAGCGCGATCGCCCAGAACCCGCTGTGGCGGCGGCACGCCGACGCCACAGCGTCCATCGCCCAGGCCCAGATCGAGGACCTGGCGTGGGCCGACGCCTTCGCCTTCGGCACGCCGACCCGGTTCGGCACACCGGCCGCGCAGCTCAAGCAGTTCATCGACCAGGCCGGCGGACTGTGGCGGGAAGGCAGGCTGGCGGACAAGCCGGTGACGGCGTTCACCTCGGCGTTCAACCGGCACGGCGGCAACGAGGCCACGATCTTGTCGCTGGGCAACGTCTTCTACCACTGGGGAGCGCTGATCGTCCCGCCCGGATTCACCGATCCCGTCGTGTCCGCCGCCGGCGGCAACCCGTACGGCACGTCGTTGGTGAACGGAGACGGCTCCGACGCCGCGGCGCTGGAAGCGGCCAGGTATCAGGGACGGAGGCTGGCCCACATCACGATGCGGCTGCTGGGGGACGGCCGCGCCGCCGACGGCGGCAACGCCCGCGAAACCATCGCCGCGACGACCTCCCAGACCTCGTGAACGGCCGGCCGGCAAGGGAAGGCGTCATGACCGGCACCACGACTCCGCCTGCCAGGCAGCGCACCGGCCGCGCCTGGATGATCCTGGCGCTCGCGTGCGCGTGCCAGTTCATGGTGATCCTGGACTCGTCCATCGTGAACCTCGCCCTGCCCTCCATCGGCGGGGAGCTCGGCTTCACGCCCACCGGCCTGGCCTGGGTGGTCAACGGCTACCTGCTGACCTTCGGCGGCTTCATGTTGCTGGGCGGCCGCGCCGCCGACCTCTTCGGGCCCCGCCGGATGCTGGTCGCCGGGCTGGTGGCGTTCTCCGTCTCGAGCCTGGCCGGCGGCCTGGCCGCCGCTCCGGAGGTCCTGGTGGCGGCCCGCGTGGCGCAGGGCATCGGGGCCGCCATGATGGCACCGGCGACGCTGGCCGTGATCAACACCTCCTTCACCGGGCCGGCCGCGCGTGCCAAGGCGTTCGGCGCATGGTCCGCCTCGGGCGGGG
>NZ_SMKP01000335.1:0-5063 GCF_004349015.1 Nonomuraea diastatica | reverse complement strand
CCCATCCGCCGCCCGCACCCGGCGCACGATGTCCTCACTCGGCTCCGACCAGGAGAACTCCCGATCCGCATGCCGCATCGCCCGCCGCAACCGCCCCCACACCTCGGGCGAACGGTAATCCAGCGGCACCGGCACGAACGACGCGTCCGCCGCCTTCCCGGCCACCTCCACCACCAGCTCCACCGCCGCATCGGCCACCGGCCCGTTGTACAGCGCCGACTTACGCGGCGGCTCCGCCGGCATCGCGAACATCCGATACCCCCAGATCGGGCCCGCGTCCATCTCCTCCACCGCCTGCAACGCCGTCACCCCCCACTCGGGCTCGGCGTCCACGATCGCCCAGTCCAGCGACGACGGCCCGCGATCCCCAGGAGGCCCCGGATGAATGATCACCGTACGGTGCCCCTGCCACAACGCCGCCGGCACCCGCTCCTTCAGGAACGGGCAGATCACCAGATCCGGCTTCGCCAGCTCGGCCGCCTCCACCATCGCCTGCTCAGAGACAGCCAGCTCGACACTCACCTCATGACCCTCGCGCCGCAAAGCCAGCCAGGAACGCTGGGTCAGGCCGTTGAACGCGGAGCAGAGCAGCAAGATACGCAACGCGGAACTTCTTTCCGGACAAGGGGAGACGATACGACGCACGGGCACGGGGGACCGGACTCAGCCGGACGGGCGAACCCACCGGTCTCGGGCATTAAAGCCCGTCCCATATGACCCATACATGCCATCGATGCTGACACGAAACTCACACCACCGCTGACACTTCACCGCAAAAACCCCGGCTGACCAGCGCCGATAAATCCCATTTGCCCATAAACATCACGCTCTGCGACGTGGGCCCACCCCTCGGCGACCACCCCGGGAGAGCGGCCCGCACCCCGCCTCCGGCAGGGGAGCCAGGCGGAGTCCCCCCACCGCGGCGCCGACATGATCACACCCCGGCACGAGCGTCCCGAGACGCGGACCGGCCGGGACGACGAGGGGAACCCGGCGCGCACGACCGGGTCCTACCACACCACGGGCCTGGACACCTACTACTGCCGCGACATGTTCCTCAGCCGCCCGCTCGGCACAGCCGGTGAACTCGTCGTCTCGGAACCGTACCGCCACGTCCGCAACCCCATGTGCAGCAGCCTACGGCTGGGCCATCTGGTCACGTGCCGCCGAAGGCCTCGCCGTCGCGGCCGCCTTCCAAGCGGGCATCTACCTGTTCCACTACGCCTACGAGCGCCCGTTCATCCGCCGGGCCTATCCGCACGCCGGCAACACCGCAGCCTCCGTGGCCGCCACCCAGATCACCCCAAGCCGCTGAACCTCGCCGCCTGGACTTCATCCTGATCGGCCATCTGGGCGTTTTATCACATAAGCGATACAGCGAAGCAAATCAGGCCATACCAGACAGAATCCCTGTTCTGTCGGGTATCAGACACGGCTCCGCTGGGGCGCCCGGAAGGGCGCCGCGCCTACAGCCGGTTGACGAAACGCGAGGCGGCCCGCTGGCTCATGCCCGTCTCACCGCGTACGAGGAAGACGGCCTCACGGATCTGGCCGAGCGCCTTGAGCTCCCGCGCCTGGTCCACAAGATCCATACTGGGGTTGGGCCGGTTGCGCGGGCGTTTGGTGAGCCGGACGGCCCAGATGATCAGCCAGATGGCCGCGGCGGCGACGACGGCCGACAGCGCGATGAGGCTTGGGGTGGTGACCTCCAGGGGTGACATGTGGGGGCGTCTTCCCGGGACGGAATGGTTTATGCGACCCGCTCTCGTAGTTGCTCGATAATGAGCATTATGTCAAGTAAAGGAGGAACTCTGGGGACGAAGGGGCCATCCCCGCACGTTTGACGGCTGGTTTGACGGCCTGTCGATTCGCTTCCTCGGCGGGTTTAGGGGGCTTAAGGTGGAGATTCTGCTATTCGCGCCGCGAGAGGAGCAGCACGTGGGGAGCCAGTCGGTGTTATGCCAGATGTGCCAGGGGGTTCTGCCCGCTTCGGGTAAGGAGGCGTACACGGCGTTGCGGGGGCGGCTGATCGTGTCGAACGGTTACTGCGGGGGTGGGTGCGCCGAGCGGCGTGCCGAGGAGGAGGCGGCGCAGCGGGTGGCGCGTCCTCAGCCGCAGGCGGCTCCGGCGCGGCCGGTGGCGGCGGGTGCGGGGCCGGTGCGGGTGGCGCGTTAGGTCGCCGGGTTCTCCGTGCCGAGGTGCCGGTCGGTGGTGTGCCAGTAGTCGCGGGTGCGTACGGCGAGTCCGTCGGGGTCGAAGTGGACGAAGACGCAGCCCGCGAGGGTGGTGGGGCGGCCGTCGTCGAGGGCGTGGACCTGGAATTCGATGGCGGCCTGGTCGCCGTCGACGAGGGGTGTGGCGAAGGTGACGTGGGGGTCGGTCTCGCTGCTGAATGACCAGGCGATGTAGTCGGCGATGGCTTGTTTGCCCTGGTGAGGTGGGCGGAAGGGCATGCTGGTGTGGACGGCGTCGTCGTGGTAGAGGGCGATGATGGCGTCGGTGTCGTGGTGGGTCCAGCCGTGTTGCCAGGTGTCGGCGAAGCGCTGGGCGGCGGTGCGGGTGTCCATGGTGTCCATTGTGGTGGGTGCGGGTTGCGGTCCACGTGACACCCAATAGGTACCCATAGGGGTATTTCTCCCGTCTTGTGGTTGGGGGTGCGGCGGCAAGCTACGTGAGGACCGCTCACCAGCCCCCCGAGGGAGAGGAACCGACGTGCGCGCCATGGACCGGCGAGGAAACGACCCGAGGACGCCCGCCGTACGGCTCCCCTCCCGCAACGCGCTCCTGGCCATGGCCAACGCGCTGGCCGTGCGCACCGGATGGGCGGGGCGGGATCGCGAGGTGTCGTGGCTGTTGTCGGCGCGGCCGTCGGCGGTGCCCGCCGCCCGCCGGCTGGCCACGGCGCGGCTGTCGGCGTGGGGGCTGCACCGGCAGGCCGAGGCCGCCGAGTTGCTCGTCGGTGAGCTCGTCGCCGACGCGCTGCGCCGCTGCGGCGGCCGGATCAGGCTCGCGCTGCGCGTGGACGACGGATTGCTGCGCTGCGAGGTGACGGGGCTCTTCGCCGGTCCTGGGGCGCGACCGGGCCCGGCGCCGCACCAGTCGCTGCTGGCCCGGCTGGCCTGCTGCTGGGGTGTCTCCGGGCAGGTGGCGTGGTTCGAGTTGCCCGCCGGCGGCGGGCACGCGCACTGACCGCCGGGGATGGTGAGCGCGGGTTCCGGCTTCACTCCCCCGGCGTGGTCTTGTCGTCGGCTCTGGTGCGTTCCCCCACCCATACCGCGATCTGGGAGCGGGAGCTGAAGCCCAGTTTGGTGAGGATGTGCTCGATGTGGCCTTCGGCGGTGCGTTGTGAGATCACGAGCGAGGCCGCTATCTCCTTGTTGGTCAGGCCGCGGGCGACGAGCCGGGCGATCTCGCTTTCGCGGCGGGTCAGCCGGGTCAGCCGCTCGGCGCCCTCGCCGCGGCCGGTGGGCGGCTCCTCCTGCAGGACGTAGGCCAGCGCCTCGTCGAGCGGCATGCGGGCGCCGCGCCGTACGGCCGTGCCGAACGCCGCCTCCCCCAGCGCCTTGCGGGTCTCCTCCTCGCAGGCGTCGTGGTAGCCGGCCAGGTGCCCGTACCCGGACAGGGGCGCCCCGACGGACGCCCACACCGTCTGCAGGATGCCGAGCAGGCGTGCGGAGCGCTGGTGGCGGCACTGTGAGGCGGCGATCCAGGCCAGCGCTTCGAGGGTGATGCCGATGCCCAGGGAGTCGCCCAGGCTGCGGTTGACCACCAGCGCCTGCTGTTCCAGGTCGGTGGCGCGCCGCAGGTCTCCTTGCCGCCACACCTCGACGCCCAGCGCCATCATGGCGTACGCGCGGTGCCAGCTTTCGCGGTGGCTTTCGCACAGGGCCAGGCACTCCTCCCCCGCGGTCACGGCGGAGGCGGTGTCGCCGGTGTAGGAGCAGGCCAGTGACAGCCGGATGAGCGACAGCGCCGTGCCGGCGGGGTCGCCGCAGGCGCGGTGCTTGGCCAGGGCCTGCTCGTACAGGGTGATGGCGTCGGCGGTGCGGCCCTCCCACATGGCGATCATGCCGGAGAACAGGGCGACGTAGCCGAGGACGTGCTGGTCCCGCAGCTGCTCCCCCGCGCGGCGGCTGTCGTGCAGCATGGTGGTGGCGGCGGGTTTGTCGGCCTGGATGATGGCCAGCCAGCCGCCGGCCCACAGGGCGCAGGCGCGTACGTCGTCGGGGACGTCGGTGGCGGTGAGTCCTCGCTCCAGCCAGCGCCGGCCTTCAGCCAGGTAATAACTGGTGGTCCAGTGATAGAGCAGGTCGGTGGCCATGGTCAGGCCGGTGCGCGTGCCGTCCGGTCCGTTGAAGGACTCCTCCAGGGCGGTGCGCAGGTTGGCGTGTTCGACGTGCAGGCGGGTGAGCCAGCGCATCTGCTGGGGGCCGAACAGGTCCGTTCGGGCCCGTGCGGCCAGGTCGCGGTAATAACGTGCGTGCCGTTCCCGCAGCCAGTCCTCGTGGCCGGAGGCGGCCAGGCGTTCGCGGCCGTAGGCGCGCAGGGTGTCCAGCATCCGGTAGCGGACGCCGCACGGGTGGTCTTCGCGTATCAGCACGGACTTGTCGACCAGGCCGATCACCAGGTCGACGACGTCGTGGCGGTCGATTCCGCGGCCGGAGCAGATCGTCTCGGCCGCTTCCAGGTCCAGGCCGCCGGCGAAGGTCGAGGCCCGTTCCCACAGCAGTCGTTCTTCGTCCGAACACAGTGCGTAGCTCCAATCGATGAGGGCTCGTAGGGTCTGGTGGCGGGGCAGTTCTGCCCGTGAGCCGGCGTTGAGCAGGCGGAATCGGTCGTCGAGCCGGTCGAGCAGCTGCTGCGCCGACAGGGCGCGCAGCCGGACGGCGGCGAGTTCGATGCCCAGGGGCAGGCCGTCGAGGCGGCGGACGATGCGGGCGATGACCTCGCGGTTGTCCTCGGTGACGGCGAAGGCGGGCAGGACGGCCCGGGCGCGTTCGGCGAACAGGCGGACGGCGTCGCCCTGTTTGAGGGTGTCGAGGGTGGGGCGGGGGGTGTGGCCG
>NZ_SMKP01000334.1:0-5068 GCF_004349015.1 Nonomuraea diastatica | reverse complement strand
CCACTATCGACACGTTCCGCGCCCCATACGCCGAGGAGTCCTTAACGGCTGCGCTTCCAGGCTCTTCACCGCGTCCATGGCCTTCGCCCTGGATTCGGGGGCTCGGCTCTCCCTGGTTCCCGACCTCGCGGCCGGGACCTCTAACGACGCCGCAGGCTTCGCTTCATGCTACGGACCGCATCGTTGCTCCCCCATGAAAGGGCCTTTGACGCTGGGCTTCGACCCCGCCCGTTTCCAGACGAAGCCGCCAGCCTGCTACCGGGCCTCCTGGCAGCTACCCGGACCGGACTTCCACCGGCAAGCGACGACGAGCTTACGAACAGACGATCAGCCGCTACGTCACGGCTTCACCTCCGTCCTGCTGGGCGCACGAATTCGCAAGGTTAGGTTGAACGGCCGTAGCAACGGCGTTCAGAGCTACCTTGCGAGCCGCAGGTCGGGGAGATGGCGAGTCGCAAGGTACGCGCGGACAAGACAAAATGTCAGGTCTCAGGACCTGTGCGACAGATCCGGCTCGGGAGGTGGGTGACACTCCGGCTAGATGATCTGTCGTTCTCTTGGCGCCCATTGAACCGGGAATTCGTGTCCGTGTCCTGGTGACGGTGGAAGTCCTGTGGTGTGCGGGCCGGGCCGGGTGAGGTCCTGCTGCTGCTTGACCGGGGTCTCAGGACGTGAGGTCTATCCGCCTGCGATGATCGTTCGCTAGTGCTGGGGCTTGCGGGCCTTGAAGCGGGCGATGGGCTGGGTGATGGTGCGGGCGACCTCGGCGATGACCTGCCCGGCTTGCGTGGTGATGCGGAAGGTTCCGTCAGCGTCCTCGATGGTCACGGTGGTTCCGGCGTGGCCGATGCCGACGCTGAGGTGCCCCGCCTCCTCCGGACAGCTTCCTGACGATCACTTCACGATGCGAGCTGTCGGCTCAGGTACTCGTTGTGGACCTCAAGTGGAGTCCGGTACCCATTTGCGGAATGAAGCTTGCGCCGATTATAGAAGCCCTCGATATATTTGACAACCTCGCGCCGTGCTTTAGCGCGGTTGGTGAATACCATCCCGTTGAGCCACTCGTTCTTCAACGCTCCAAAGAACGATTCTGCCAGCGCATTATCCCAGCACACCCCAGTGCGTCCAACGGATCGACGCATCCCGTACCGGACCAGATGCCGCCCGAATTCATCGCTCGTGTAGTTCGAGCCGCGGTCGGAATGGAAGACACACCCTTGCTGTATCTCGATGTGACCGGCGGCCGCGTCGATCGCGTCGCAGATGAGCGAGGTCCTGTAGTGGTCAGCCATCGCCCAGCCCACCACCATTTTGGAATGGCAGTCCATCACCGTGGCAAGATAAACGAACCTTTCCCAGGTGGGGATGTACGTGATGTCACCGACCAGCTTGGCACCTGGCCGGTCAGCGGTGAAGTCCCGCCGCACCAGGTCCGGGATCGCCTGGTAGGAACCGTCCGGCAGAGTGGTGGCCGGCCGCCACGGCCGGTTCTGGCAAGCCGCAGACCCAGCTCGCGCATCACGTTCCGGACCAGTTCGTCGCTGACCTGTCACCCGATCGGAGCAGGGCCGCGTGGATCCGCCGATAGCCGTAGGTCTGATGGCTGTCTTCGAATAAGACCTCAATCTTTTCCTTGAGCCGTTCACGGCGTTCGGCGGTCCCCGACAGCGGCCGGCCTCGCCACTCGTAATATCCGGATCGGGACACGCCCAGCCACGAGCACATGTCCACAATGGCACAATGGGCCTTATCCGCATCGATGAGCTCGTACTTGGCAGTCACGGCTGTTCCCGGGCGAAGAAGGCCGCGGCTTTTCTCAAGAACGCGTTCTCTTCGCGCAGCTTGCGATTGCCTCACTCCAGCGCAAGTTCCCGCTCGCTCTTCTTCTCGCCCGCATCCTGCGCCGGCGCCACGTCGTCGCCCCGGGTTCGCCGATAGGTGTTTACCCAGTTTCCGAGCGTGGTGTCGTGGATGCCGAGCTCCTTGGCCACATGCGACACCGGCCGCGGCCCGTCCAGCACCATGCGGACGGCTTCGTCCTTGAACTCCTGGCTGAATCGTCGGTTACGCTCCCGCCACAGCCTTCCCTTCCGGTTCTCCCTCAACCTTAGTTGGGAATGTGTCCGGAAGATCCAGGGCGCCTCACGCGGATGCGCTGCCCAGCGATGGAGAGCTGGCCCGGCTTCTGACGCGCCGCTGGCCGCGGACGGGTTCGGCGGCCGGTTGGGGTTCCGGCCCGGCGGGGCGGGCATCCCGGAGGCGGGCCATCTCGGTGCTGGCGAGCGTTTTGGGCAGGGTGCGCAGCAGCGTGTGCCCGTCGCTGAGGTGCAGCACGGCGCCGTCGATGCGGACGGTCAGCCGGCGTCCGGCGAACTGGTAGCCGACCGAGTATTGCTGGCCGCCGAGGGCGACCATGCCGCTGGCGTTGATGGTGCGGTCGACCTCGACCGCCTCGCCGGTGCCGTGCCGGGCCGGTTTAGCGGCGGGCCCGACGCGCTGGCCGCCCTCGGCGATCAGCCGTTTCAGGTGCTGGGGTGTGAGCCGGGAGGGGACATTCTTGATTCTGACCCCGCCAGCCAGCAGCTCGACGGTGCCGATATCGGCGCGCAGCGTGAGGGTGAGGCCGGCGCGGTGGGTACCCAGCCAGAACTGCTGCCCGCAGACGGCCAGGTTGCCCGAGGCGGGAACGACCAGGGTGAACTCCACCGCCAGCCCGGCCTGGTCGGCGTCAGCCGCCGCCAGCTCGGCTGTCTCGGCCTGCGTCGGCGGCATCGTGAGGGGTTCAGGGTGAGGTTCGGGCGCGGCTTCGGAGTCTGGATCGCCGACTGCGCGCAGGGCCGGCGGCAGCCGCAGCGGCAGGGTGTCCTCGTGGCGAGGTCGGAACCGGTCGGCGGGCCGGTCCATGGCGAGCGCCTGATGCGGCCGGTGGGTGTTGTAGTCGGCGACGAAGGCGTCCACGGCCTGTTGGGCGTGCTCGATGCTGGCGAACGGCAGTTCCCGGCGCAGTGTCTGGGTAGGGTCGGCCGAACAGCGAGGTGCCAGTCCCGTGCGGGCTGGTCCTTTTCCGTTCGGCCTCCCACCGAACCGGGCGGACATGTTTCCGAGTACGGCCGCGTCCAAGATCGTGGTGTATGGGAATGAGGCCACTCTGCGATCTGGTGCTATTTAAGCGGTAATAGCATCTTTTGTCATATTAGCATCACTGTTGTCTCTTCATCCTTTTTCTCGGCGGCTTTACGGCACTCGGCCAGCACCTCCAGCCCGAGATAACGCCGCCCCTCGGTCCACTCGTCGTGCTGCTCGGCCAGCACCGCTCCGACCAACCGGACGATGGCATCGCGGTGCGGAAGATCCCGACCACGTCGGTACGGCGGCGGATCTCCTTGTTCAGCCGCTCCTTTAACCGTCCCTGGCCGTCAGGGCAAGGCAGTTGAGGAAGTCGCAGTTCAGCGCTCGAGGCGGGAAATGTGGTCGGTGAGTGCGTCGGCGACGCAGGCGTGGCGGGCCGCCTCACTGTCCCAACCGCGATTGTCAGCGTCGGCCTGGAGTGCTTGGACATCGGTGAGCTGGCTGTCCAGGGCGTCAGTGAACTCCGGACCGGTCACGAAGTTGTCGCAGGTTTCGCAAATGTTGGCGTAGGGGCAGGCGCCTGCTGCTTCGTGTCGGGAGCAGTAGCCGTGAGCGACGCGGGTCTTGAGCATCTCGCTGTTCAGCCAGGTCATTTTGTCCGGGACGATCGGCTTGCCGGCCGGGGTCAGGGTGAACTGGCGGCGCATCTTGCCCATCGCTTCGTCGTAGGCGGTGCGCAGCGTCGGGGAGGCCAAGGTCGCGTAGCGGATGGTCATCTGCGGGGTGACATGCCCGAGTAGGGCCATCAGCGCCTGCAGGCTCATCCCGGCGTTGGCCAGGCTGGTGGCCCAGGTGTGGCGGAGCTGATGTGGGGTGACGACGAGTACGTCGCCGTCCAGCGCGCAGAGTCCGGCCAGTTCGGCGGCGGCGAGCAGGCCGTTGCGCAGCCGGGTCGCGCCGAGTCGGCGGCTGTGCAGGGTGAACAGGAAGTCGGTCGGTGTTGCGGTGCGTGGATGCGGCAGCGGTCGGTGAACGCCGCGCAGCTGGCCTATTCATCCAGCGCGGCGAGGGTGTCGGCGTCCAGGGGGACCATGCGTCGGTAGCAAGCTTGCCGAGTGGGACTTTCAGCCAGGTCCCGGTGGGGCCGTAGTCGATGATGCTGCCGATCTCCAGGTCGAGCAGCTCGCCAACGCGCAGTCTAGCGCCGCGAAGGACGGGCAGGGCCAGGCGGGCGAAATCGTCGTCCAGGCGGGCGACGGCATTCATCAGAGCGGCGTCGATGTCGGGCGGCAGCGCCCGAGGCAGCGGCTGGTCGAGTTTGGGGATGTCGGCGGCGAAGATCAGGCGGCGCGCGGGTGCCTCGGCCCAGCCCCAGGCGGCGATGTCGTCGAGCATGTTGCGCAGGCTGAGTGCCGCTGCTTGGGCGACTGCCGCCGAGACGGTCCGGCCTGCCCCGGCCGCGGCGCGCCGGCCGCGCCAGGGCCGGGTGCGGTTGAAGATGAGGTAGCCCTCGATGTGATGCCGCCCGAGCTGGCGCAGCTAGGTCACGTTGGGATGCCGGTCGGTGAGGTACTCGGCGAACGGCAGCAGGTCGTTGACCAGGCTCTCCACCGATCGGGGTCGCAGGACCGCGGCGCGGGTGCCGACATAGCGCAGCAGCACCTGGCGGACCTGGTCGGCCATCGGCACCTGGGCGAAACGCTGCTCCAGGGTGCGCGCCCAGGGCCGTCGTCGGGGCGGTGTGTCGATTATGCGGGACTCGAACAAGATCTGACGGGACGCCGGCGATCCGGTTGCGGTAAGCGCGGCGCGAGCTTGCTGGGATGGTCATGGTCGAGGCGATCGCGGTGTCGAAAGCGTCCACCAACTCACGGGTCACCTCGGCGACCACACCGCCGTGCCAGGCCAGCAGCGCGGCGGAGGCCAGCGCCGCCCTGGTGCCCCGGGCGGCCACCCTGCCGGAGCTGTCCGCGACCCGCGGCTTCCCTTCGGTCTCCCC
>NZ_SMKP01000333.1:0-5092 GCF_004349015.1 Nonomuraea diastatica | reverse complement strand
CTCGTGATGATCGGATTCTTGGTCGAACCTGATCTTCACGATGCGGCCGTCCTCATAGGCGGCCAGTGACGGAATCGCGATCACAATCACGCGCCGTCACGGCATCACGATCTTTGTGCCAGAGCCGAATTTCTCCAGGTGAGCGGCCAGCATGATCCAGGCTGGCGGCCTTGGAATTTCCAGGCGGACGGTCATGCGGCGTCTGGGTGGGCGGACAGGCCAGGGTGGTTTCGACGGAGTGAGGCGGAACCTACCCGGCGGAAGTGGTTGGGCATTTGGATTACACGCCGGACAACATCGTGCTCCGGGGCGGAGCCGAGGAGCGGGGTGGTGGCTGGGCGAGGATGTGGGATGAGGGCATCGGCGATGAGATCAAGCGGCGCGAGGCCTGGCTGGATCGGCCATGGCGCGCGGTCATCGAGACGGTGCTGAGCGCACCGTAACCCCCTGTTTCATCTGGTCGGGTCTCATTTCGGATGAATCGTCACTACGTTCCAGCGTGCTGGCATGCCGTCGCCATGGCACTCCACCGCGGTCGCCGACCTGACGCAATGAGCATGCCGCCATAGGTGACGAGCTCTATGATCAGGTTCGTCCTGATCATAGAGATTCGGAGAAGATGTCAATCTCATGCGCCGCGCCATGGTCCTTCTGGGTGGCGTCGCCCTCGCCATCGGCGCGTTCGTCCTCTTCTACCGGGGCCCGGGACAACCGTTCATCCGCGGCTACGTGAGCGACGTCGGCGCCACCATGCTGGTCTACGCGTTCTTGGGGCTGTTGTGGCGCACCACCGCCGCACGCCGCATCCTGGCCACGGCCGCGATCGCCGCCGCCGTCGAGTTCTACCAAATAGTCGGCATGACCCCGCCGGGCATCGGCGGTGTCCTGGTCGGCGCGTTCCCCGACCCATGGGACCTGGTCGCCTATGCCATCGGTGTGGTCGCGGCCCTGGCCTGGGAACGCCGATTGGTCCGATCCGATGATCAGACCGGCTGACTCTCGAACGCCACCCCACCGGCACGCTGACGGTACGGATGCCCCCCCAGCGGCGAGGTCATCGGGTTCGTCCTGCGCGGCAGCCAGCCGTCGCAAAGCAGGACCGCCGTATCTCAGGACAAGCCGTCGCGTCGCGTCGCGTTCTTCTTGATCGCGGTCAGTCATTGTCGTCCTTCCAGGAGCTCCGGTAGAAACGGCAAGATCAAGAGATTACGTGGCCATCGACCAGGATTTCCGAGGCTCTGGCACAAAGATCGTGATGCCGTGACGGCGCGTGATTGTGATCGCGATTCCGTCACTGGCCGCCTATGAGGACGGCCGCATCGTGAAGATCAGGTTCGACCAAGAATCCGATCATCACGAGCGACCGTGAGGGCTATTGTGCTGCACTTCCAAGCAGGGGGCGAGTGCTCCTGCTTCGATCTTCTGTCCACCTTGTTCCCGCACCTGACGGAAGTGCAGGTAGAGAGGGTGACGAAGGGTGGCGTCCAACCTTCGGTGTAAATGACGACGGGCGTAGGTTCCTCTTCGAGAACCGACCAAAGTCATCGAAGGAAGGACCACGCCCGTGTCGTCTCGAGTATCGCCTACCGACCGTATCCACGCCAAGATCGACGCTCTGTTCGCCGAGGACCGCGAGCTGCCCGAGATCCTGGAGGAGGTGGCCCGGCTCGGCGCGCAGGTACTGTTGCAGTCCGCGTTGGAGGCCGAGGTCACCGAGTTCCTCGGCCGGGACCGCTACCAGCGGGCCGCATCGGCGGGCAAGCAGGCTCGTCCGGGATCACGGAACGGCTACCGCCAAGTGACGGTCAAGACCACCACGGGGCCAGTGGAGCTGGCCCGCCCCAAGCTGCGTGGCACCACCGAACAGTTCGCCTCACGGCTGTTCGGCAAGCATGTCACCAAGACCAACGCCCTGGAGTTTCTGGTCATCGCCTCCTTTGTGCGCGGCCTGTCGACCAGGGACGTCGAAGCAGCCCTGGCCGACGCGCTCGGGGACCAGGCCGCGATCTCCAAGTCCACGGTCTCGACGATCTGTGCCCAGATCGCCAAGGAGTACCAGGTGTGGGCACAGCGACCCCTGGACGACCTCGCGCTGGACTACCTGTTCCTGGACGCGTCGTTCTTTCGCATGCATCCCGGCAGCCCGGCCGAGCCGGTGCTGGCCGCCTGGGGCATCACCACCGAGGGTAAGCCCGTCTTCGTCGCCCTGGCGCCGGGCACTGGAGAGTCCACCGATGCCTGGGCTGACTTCCTGACCGACCTCAATGACCGTGGCCTGGCCTCGCCGCTGCTGGTCATCTCTGACGGCGCCAAGGGCCTGATCGCCGCGATCGAGCAGGTCTACCCCGCTGCGCTGCGTCAACGCTGCACTATTCATCGATTGAGGATTATCTTGGCGAAGACCTCCAGAGGGATGCAGGGCGAGATCCGCGACGCCTACTGGAAGATCTTCGACACCGAAGACCTGGAGACCAAGCCTGGCCCGAAACTCGTCGAGATCATCGACAAGCGCATCGACGAGTTCGCCGCCAAGTACCGCACCCTGTACCCGGCCGCGATGAAGATCCTTCTCACTGACCGCGAAGGGCTGACCGCCTACCTGCGCTTTCCCGCCGAGCATCACCACCGCATCCGGCACTCCAACTTCATCGAACGCACCTTCGGCGAGACCCGCCGCCGCGCCAAGGTCATCGGCCGCTTTCCCGGCGAAACCTCCTGCATCAACCTCGTCTGGGCCGTGCTAGACCGGGCTTCCCGCGGCTGGCGCGGCCTGACCATGACCGCCGACGGCCTCCGCCTCCTGCAAGACCTCCGCCGCACCCTGTTCGACCCACCCCGCCAGCTACGACCACACACCGTAGCCGGCACCGCATCCAGCGATCACGCCGAAGCTGTCGGAGCCATCGCCTGACCCTACGGCTGGAGAAGGTCCGTCAGATGTCGCACGGAGGGCTCGTCGCCGTCGATGTGCAGCCGGCTGGACTGCTGGGCGGCCGGGATGGCGATCCGGCCGTCGATCACTTGGCGGAGGGTGTCGAGGTCGGTGCTGAGTGTCGCCGATGGCTGCCGGGCCGCCCGACGCTCGATCTGGAGGCTGCTGTCAGCGACGCGCACGAGGTAGGTGTCGCCGTCGACGCCGAGTTGGTAGGTACCGCTCAGTTCGTCGGCACGTGCCGGGTCGAACCCGGCCTTGAGCGACAGCAGCAGCGAGTCGATGCCGAGCTCGCCCTGGGGTGGTGAGGGTGCCTGACTGCCCCAGCGTCCCAGGTGAAGAAGCAGCGGCTCCAGCTCGTGCCCCCACTCGGTCAGCTCATAAAGCCGGACACGGGCCGGGGGACCGAGGTCTCGGCGACGCACCACGCCGAGGTCGATCAGGTCATGCAGGCGTTGTGTCAGCACGTTCGGGCTGGCGCCATGCAGGCCACCGAGCAGGTCGTTGAAGCGTTTGGGGCCCAGCAGCAGGTCACGCACCACCAGCAGCGCCCACCGCTCGCCGATCACATCCAGCCCGCGCGCCACCCCGCACGGATCTCCATAACTACGCGTCATAGTCCGCATCCTAGCAGGGAAAATCCTAAATTAGGAGTATTGCTTGCTATTTAGGAGTTAATCTTGTTAGCGTGCCAGACATGAACATCGAGAACCTGCCGCAAGGGGATGTGCGGCTCCTGGACACCCCCACCGCACAACGTCTGCTCGCCGCTCCGCTGGTGGCGCGGCTGGCCTACATGGGTAAGGACGCCACGCCACGGGTGATCCCGGTCAACTTTCTGTGGACCGGCGACGAACTGGTCATCGCCGCGTTCGCCGGCACCTACAAGGTCCGGGACCTGCGCGCCCGCCCCGATGTCGCGGTCTGCATCGACACGGCCGACGGCCCTCCGCAAGCGCTGATGCTCCGCGGACGGGTCACGATGACCGAGACCGATGGGGTGCTGCCCGAGTACGCCACCATGCAGCGCCAGGGAAGAGCAGAGGAGGACGCCAACGCCTACCTGGAGACCATCGACCAACCCGGACTGCGCATGGTCCGCATCAGCCTGCGTCCCACCTGGGTCGGCGTCGTCGACTTCGGCGAAGATCGACTCCCCGGACGCACGCCCGACCCGGTCCGCGAAGCCCTCAGCACCGCTCAGTAGCAGGAGGCCCCAAAATGGCACGAAAGATCATCGTTTCGATGTGGACGACACTCGACGGATTCGTCGCAGGACCCCGCGACGAGATGGACTGGCTGCGGATCGACGACCAGGTCATGCGCTACGAGCGGGAACTGGTGGAAAGCGCCGACACCCTCCTGCTCGGCCGCATCACCCACACCGACTTCGCCAGTTACTGGCCCAAGGCCGCCCACGACCCCGGCGAACCGGAGGAGGTGCGCAGGTACGGCTCCCGGGTCGACGCCATGGAAAAGATCGTCGTCTCCGCCTCAGGGGACACCACCCCGTGGCGGAACACCCAGCGCATCGACCACCCCGAGCAGATCAACGAACTCAAGCAAGGCCCAGGAGGCGACATCGTGGTTTACGGCAGCCTCGGGGTGATCCGTTCACTGACCGAACTCGGCCTCATCGACGAGGTCCACCTGCTGCTGCACCCGATCTTCCTGCAGAACGGCAAGCCCCTGTTCGACACCAGTCAGCCTGTGCGGCTCGACCTGATCTCAGCCGAGCCCCTTCCCTCGGGAGTCGTCCTCAGCAAATACCACGTCCCGTGATCACGGATGTGAGGTCCCGGGGGCATGGCATCCAGGTCGTCCAACTCCAAGCAGTTGCCACGACTCTCCGCTGAACCGAAATTACCCCTCAGTAACATGTCACTTGGTCGGGCCAGCTTTACCGGTGCGCACTCACCTACCGCCACCGGCAACCCCATCGACGATCAAGCCGAAAATGTCGCAGCCATCCGCTAACCTGACCATCAAACCGGAACCGACGTCCGTGTTTACACCCGATTCCGGACGCCACCGTGACGAAGAGTCGCAACGGCCTGCTGATCAGCACACGCGCGAAGAACACCGAGGCCGGGTGCGGCGCCTGTGGCACGTCGAGCCGGCGTGTCCACAGCCGGTACCGCCGACTTCTGCAGGATGTAA
>NZ_SMKP01000332.1:0-5277 GCF_004349015.1 Nonomuraea diastatica | reverse complement strand
CCCTGGCCCCGCCCACCGCCGGCGAGACGTCGTGGAACTTCCGCCTCCTCGATCCCTTCGTGGCGGACTTCATGAGCGCGGCGCAGGGCAGGCCGGTCGTGGCAAATTTCGCCACGATCCCCGCCTGGATGTTCGTCACCCCCGAGCCGGTGCCGGTCGCGGAGGACCCCGACGAGATCCACTGGGACTACGAGCAGGGCACCGAACTGCGCGACCCCACGCTGAACGAGGTCGCCGACTACTTCTACCGGATCGCGAGCTGGTACATCGCGGGCGGCTTCACCGACGAACTCGGCCACTGGCACGAATCGGGCCACCACTACCGCTTCGCGTACTGGGAGGTGTTGTGCGAGCCCGACATGGGGCACCGCATCCCACCCGAGTTGTACACGCGGCTCTACGACGCCATCGTGGAACGGCTGCGTCCTCTCGACCCCGAGATGAAGTTCATCGGGTTGTCCCTGAGCCCGGTCGCCCGCGAGCCGGAGTACTTCTGGCACTTCCTGGACGCCGCCAACCACGCCGACGGCATTCCGCTGGACGCGTTCTCCTACCACTTCTACGCCTTCCCGGAGATCGTGAACCCGATCTCGGAGCACGGCAACGCCCCCTTCGAGCACTGGCGGGGACTCTTCTTCGCCCAGGCCGAGGCGTTCCTTGACCAAGTACGCCACGTCGACTCCATCCGCCGCCGGCTCGCACCCGAAGCCGGGACCTTCATCAACGAACTGGGGTCATACCCTCCGGACCTGATGAACCCGGCTCCGACGATCCCGGACGAGTACTGGGCCCTCAGCGCGTCGATGCAGTCCTACCTGTGGGCGCGGCTCGTCGAACTCGGAGTGGATCTCGTCGGCATCGCGGAGTTCATGGACTATCCGGGCATGATCCCCGGCACGACGCTCGTCGACTGGAACAGCGGCGCGCCCAACGCCCGATACCGAGCACTCCACCTGCTGCTGCGGCACTTCGCCCCCGGCGATGCGCTCGTCTCCACGGCCACCCGGATGTTCGGCTACCCCGACAGCCGAATTCACGCTCAGGGCTTCGTCGTGGCGGACGGCGGTCGCAAGCTCCTGCTCGTGAACAAGACGGCCGACCCCATCACCATCGTGATCAGCGCCGAGGAGGGCCATCCCGCAGAGGTGGAGCAGACGGGCGTCCGCAGGGGCGCGGGCGAACCGGTGAGGTCACCGGCGCGACCTGATGAGCCTGTCGTCATCGACGCCTTCGCCACAGCCGTCGTGTCGTTCTGACCGCTTCCACGGCGGACGGCGGCCCGGCCCGTCGCCGCCCGCCCGCCTCGTCCACGAGTAAAATGGCCGCCCTGGAGTCGAACAAGGGGCGACGATTGGGAGATCGCAGCGGCCGGACCCGGCGGCGCGCCGAAGAACTGGTCAACGCCATCCACGCCGCCGTGCTGGAGGAAGTGGTGGAGGTCGGCGTCGGGCGGCTGACCATGGACGGCATCGGCAGGCGGGCGGCCACCGCCCGCACCACACTGTATCGCCGCTGGTCAGACCCGATCGAGGTCCTTCTGGACGCGCTCTACCACGCGCATCCGATCGAGGAGCCCACCCTTGGAGCCGACGACCTGCGCGGCGACCTGATCCGGTCGCTCCAGCTCATGCTCGCCTGGATGCTCAGCCCGGCCGGCCGAGCGGTGGCGGCCATCCTCACCGATCCTCTGGGAGCCACGCAGGTTTCCGAAGCGCTCTTCGAGAAGGTCTTCTCCCCGCGGGGCGGCACGTTCACCAGCACCGTGCTGCGGCACTACGCCGATCGCGGCCACTTCCCCGCCGAACTGCTCACCCCGGTGGTCGCCGACATCGGCGAGGCGCTGGTCACCAAGCGCCTGCTGGACGGCATGCCGCCCAGCGACGCCGACCTGGCCGACATCGTCGATCAGGCCATCCTCCCGGCAATCGGCCTCGCCGCCCACCACACGAAAGGCGGCGCGGAAAACGGGTGAGGCCATCCGTCACGCGCCTTTGAGGGCCGCCTGAGGCGGCGATAACGCCGGGGCGCCGGGTGGGCGGCGGTGCGGCGAGGCCGGTCCGGCCGGCCCCGCCGCACATTCTCAACGGTTCAGCTGATCCACGAGCCCGACGATCTGGGGATCGTCGGACTGGAGGCGGCCGTGGAATCCGACATTCTCCAGCGGGTAGTGGTTGATCATAACGAGGGTCTCTTCGGTATTGGCGATGCCTTGGTACGCCACGGATACCGCGTCCTGTATCCGCTTGGTCAGCACCCTCCTGGCGTCGAGATCACGCAGTTCCGGCACCTCCAGGAAGCAGACCGGCCGGATGTCCTCGGCCTCCGACCGCCCGTCCTGGGCGACGTTCCCTGCGGGGTGCTCGCGCACGAAGACCCGCACGTCAGGGAAACGGTACGCGTCGGTGAGCGCATCGGTGACCTCGCGCATCAACGTCTGCTTGGCCTCGGGCCGGATTCCTTGAGGACCTTCGATGAAGATCAGGGGCATGGTGGACACCTTCCGCTTGAGTGCCTCCCGCCACCGGGAGGCATGTGATTGAACAATAGGACTACTTGATTGTAAAAAACAACTAGAAAGGTGGACTCTTGAATTGGTAGCGCTAGAATCGGTGGCATGGTGGGCAGGCGGAAGTACGATGACGGGTGCGCGGTGGCGCACGGGCTCGACCTGATCGGAGAGCGCTGGGCCCTGCTGATCGTGCGCGAGTTGTTGCTCGGCCCCAAACGATTCACCCACCTGAGAGCCGGACTGCCCGGCGCCAGCCCGGACGTGCTGTCCCAGCGCCTCCGCCAGCTTCAGGAAAGCGGTGTCGTCCGGCACCGCAAACTTCCCCCGCCCGTGGGCGTCCCCGTCTACGAACTGACGGAGTGGGGCATGGGGCTCGAACCGATCGTGACCGGGCTCGGCCGCTGGGCGGGCAGTTCCCCCTCCCTGCCGCGCGATGCCCCGATCGGCGTCGACTCGCTCGTGCTCTCGCTGAAAGCACTGTTCGACCCCCACGTGGCCGGCGATGCCGAGATCGCGGCCGGACTGCGGCTCGCGGAGGACGAGTTCCGCGTCATCGTCGCCGGCGGCGAGATCGCCCTCGCCCGTGGCGCGGATGGGCACCCCGACATGACCCTCGACACCGACCCGGCCACGTTCGCCTCGCTGCTCAGAGGCACCCGCTCCCTCGCCGAAGCGGCAGCCGGCGGCGACCTCCGCGTCGACGGCGACATGGGGACGGCCGAGCGGTTTGTCGCCTTCTTCCGCCGGCCCGTCCCGCACCCCTCGGCTCGGAACACCACCCCGCCGTCGCCAGGGTGATCATCCGCTGGGCCGCCGTCGCGCAGGTCAGAGCACGGGTGATCGTGACTCGACTCTGCTAGACGGATCGACCGGTCGTACGGGTTCCTCGCGGTCGCTGGACATATTATGCAGACCGGTCTACTTTTTAGGTTCAGAATATGTAGATCGGTCTAATCGGGATGGCACAATGCAGCAGAGTACGATGACCGCACCGGACACCCTGATCTTCGGCGCGACCGGCTTCCTCGGCAGGTGGACAGTGCTGCACCTGCTTGACCAGGGCCGCACCGTCGCGGCTGTGGTCCGCGAACCCGCCCGGAACCACCTCACCACGAGCACCGAGAACAAACTGCGCGACTGGCTCCGGGATCACGGAATGCCGACCGAGCGGCTCACGGTCCTGAGCGGTGATCTCACAGGTGGTCCGGGAGTCGGGCTGAGCCCTGCGGACGACGAGCGACTCGCGGGCGTGCGGGACGTGTTCAACACCGCCGCCATCTACCGGTTCGGGCTCCGGCGGGAAGAAGCCAGGATGGTCAACGTCGAGGGCGCACTCAACGTGCTGCGCTGGGCCGCCACCCGCCCCCTCCTGCGTCGGCTCGTCCATGTGACGGGCTATCGGGTGGGGCTCGACCCGCACCCGCGTTATCCGCTACCGGAAGCCGAGTTGGCGCAGCTCTACCGCGGCAAGGGAGCTTACGAGGGATCCAAGATCGAGGGAGACGCGGCCGTACGCGTCGTCGCCGCGCAACTGGGAACTCCGTTGACCGTGGTCAATCCGAGCAGCGTGATCGGCCACTCGCTGACGGGAGAGGCCGGTCAGTACATCGGTCTGGCCGAATTGGTCCGCGATCTGTGGCAGGGCAGGCTGCCCGCCGTGCCGGGAACTGCCCGCACCTTCGTACCCGTGGTGGCTGTGGATCATTTCGCGAGGTTCATGGCCTCGATCCCCGAGCACGACCCGGAGCCGGGCGGCCTGCACTGGGTGCTCGACGAGAACACCCCGGACCTGCCCGACATGCTCCGGCTACTCGCCGGCCACCTCGGCGTGCGTGCGCCGAAAACCCACATACCCGTGGGACTGATCCGCCGCCTGCCGACCGCACTCACCGGAGCCAACCCCGAGACCTTGACCTTTCTGACCGAGGACCGTTACGACACGACATCGGCCGAGAAGGTCGCCGAAACCGCGGGACTCCGCCAGCCTCCCGTGTGTGCTGCGCTACGCCGCTGGGCCGACCGCCTCGTGGCGGACCGCTTCGGGGCGGCCTCGGCCATGCTTCCAGGCGGCTTTCACGACGTCAGCGGATCCCGGACCTATGTCGCCGGCGACCGGACCTCGCCCGGCTTCGTCCTCCTGCACGGCATACCCCTCGACGGTGAGTCCTGGCGGCCCGTGCTGGACGAACTCGACGCGTCCGCCCTCGTCGCCGACCTGCCTGGGCTGGGGCGTTCGACCCCCACGGAGGCGACCCCGTTGGACTGGCTCACCGATCTGCTCGCGCCCATGCGGACCCGGCCCGTCATCGTCGCCCACTCGGCGGCGGGCGCACCGGCGCTCCGCTACGCCGCCGCCCACCCCGATCGCATCGCTGGCCTGCTCCTCATCTCCCCCTATTTCCTGCAGAAGTCGACGTCACGGTTGCTCCGCACGCCGCTCCTCGCCACACCACTCCTCAAGAGAATCTCCGCCGAACGTCTCGCCACCCCGCTTCTCAGCCCGAACGGCGATGTCTCCTCCGGCCCGGTCCGCAGCGCCATCGAAAGTGCCACCGCCCAGCTGCGCCGCCCCCGCGTCGCCCACCGTACGGCCGCATGGCTCCGGGCCGCGAACCACCGCACCGAACGCGCCGCGCTCCAAGCCCTGCTCAGGGAAGTCGCCTCGACCTCCCTTCCTCTCCACCTCATTGCCGGGCAGCTGGATCCACTGATCCGCGATCCGGGCCCGGCCGCCGTCACGACCATCCCCGCCACCGGGCACCACCCCC